>JAIOTT010000335.1 GCA_021106655.1 Bacteroidales bacterium | reverse complement strand
GGGTAATTTTTCAATAGATGCTATAACAGGAGTTCCCACAGCAAAAGTATATTCACCCTTTTGTAGTGTATCGCATATCAGGTATCCTTTTGTAATGGATCCCGACCTGACATAATCAGTAATTTCCCAGTCATCTGAAGCATCCCTCCTGTAAAGTAAAAGTAAAGAATCGATAGATGGGTTAATAGGTGATATATTGGGAAGTAAAGTATTGTCCAGATAGCCATTAGTCATGCTTGTCGTACGATTATAATAGAATTTTCCCTGCGCAATAAAATCAGCAGGAAAGATCCCATCAACTTTCCAGTATCTGTAGTCTGAAAGTCTGACAATCTCAGAGTTTGGTGCTTTAAGAGGGTCAGGTATTACCCAGTTATGTTCAATCCTGACAAAGGCAGAATCTGTCAGGCTTATAACATCAAGCTGACAATAAGTTTTAGGAAAATTAACATTTACTGTGCTATTTATTGTTTCCACATGATCAGTTGTAGCATCTCCCAATAACTCATGGAGATCTGCCATAGCAATTTCCGGGGTGAAGGGTAATTTGAAAGTCTGAGATCCATATTGCCCTGAAAAGCTAAGCAGTTCCGTATGTTGATCCCAGTTATCATTCATAAATGTAATTTCAACACGGTTTGAAGCAGCAAAGCCTGTTCCTCCTTTATATTTTTGTTTTATAAAAACACTCACATCATATTCAGGTCCATTTGGTACAACAGAAAACGAATCGATCGAAAAATGAGGAAAGCCCTGAGAAAATACCCATGCGTCAAAAAACCCATTCATATCAATTCCGGAAAAAGAAGTCATGAAATCACGTAATCCTGCACTAGATATAGTATCAAATGCATTCTGGGATAAATTTGCCTTAACAGTTTCAAAGAAGAGGCTATCACCGAGATACCCCCTTAATGTATGAACAACACTTGCTCCTTTATCATAAGAAGTACTGCCATATGTATAAGCATGAGGGACACCATGTAAAGCCCTGTAGCCATTATCTTTGATATGAGTAAACTGAAGGACGTTTTTGTGATTGTCTCTTACATAATCCCTGTAAAAAACTTCTCCATATAAGTCTTCCTGGTAAAGTGCTTCGCAATATGTTGCCCAGCCTTCATTTATCCACATGTCCTCAGCCGTAGCACATGTAACAAGATTACCAAACCACTGATGTGATAATTCGTGAGCTAATAAAGTTTCATACGACAGGTTTCCGTTAATTGCATAAAAGGGATATGAAATATTAGTTGTATGCTCCATTGCTCCTTTATTAAACGGAATTCCAACATAGCCAACTCTTTCCCATTGATATGGGCCAAAGGCATTTTCATACTCAAATAATATATTGTTCAGGTTTACAAATGATGCTTTTGCTTTT
Source organism: Bacteroidales bacterium (assembly GCA_021106655.1). Taxonomy (GTDB): domain Bacteria; phylum Bacteroidota; class Bacteroidia; order Bacteroidales; family SMBSF77; genus SMBSF77. The sequence continues at coordinate 6,644 of JAIOTT010000335.1, read as the reverse complement.
GTTGTATCCGATGGCCTGACATAAATGAATGTCGGGATAGCTCCATTTATACCATAAAAAGTGTCGCTAATGGCAACGTAATCACCAATTGCCATTCCAATAAGATAAGTCGGGGCAGTATTCTGTAGTTTCCAGTGATATGTTTTAGTGTTATCTCCATTATCATTCACTGAGATCAATGATCCACATGCAACAACAAATTTTGGATCTTTTACTCTTATGTGAAAATCGTATGATGCTCTGCTTACAAATTCATCAAGGCAGGGAAACCAAACTCTGCCATAATTATGAGGATCGGCTCCAAAGCCAACTCCCAGGTTAAAAGCATAAGAACTGTCATTCTGGAAATAAAACCCACCCCAACCAGTTGGATCTCCTTGCGGTTGCCCATGATAATAAACAACCAGCTCAATAGTATCTCCAATATTAATTACATTTAATAATGGAATATTCAATAAAGTATCATTGTATGAATATGAGTTTATCAGATTATTATCCGTAATTATTGAATCAACTGTAAGTTTCAGTAAGTCTAGCCCGATATGACTGACATTATTCATTTTGGGTGTTATCGAAATGGAAGTATAACCACTTATTGATTTATTTGAAAGATAAATAATATCAAGATTAATATCATAATGCAAAATATCGATAGTATCGCTTATTAATGCAGATTTCTTATGCTTTGATCCTGATGTATGGTATTGTGAAAATACTGGAGCTGTTAAGCAAAATATTATTATCAGAAGGTAAATTTGTCCGCGTAATTTCATTTCTTTGTTATTGTTTAAAAATATTTATTTTTGTAAAAATATACTTTTTGTACAAATTGAGCGCATTAAAAGATATTCTTGTTATACGTAATTCTTTTACTATTGAGATCTTCGCTACATGATCAGAGGTTGTTTTGATCACTATTTGTTCAAATATGAACATTTTTGTACTTAGAATGAACACTTTTAGCTTATTTATTTGAAGCACTTATTTATTGTCCCTGAAATTCAAAAGCTTATGAGTGTGGCATATTTTTGGTTAAGAAGGATTAACCCAAAATAAAACAATAATCATGATAAAAAAAATGAATAATTCAAGTTTGATCCTTAAAACGAAACATCCTTCTGATTATTTCTTTAGTCGAAGTTCTTCTAAGGTCACATTTTTCATAATTTTTCTTTTTCTTGCAATGCATTCTTATTCCCAGACCTATTGGTCGATGGAGACTTGTATACAGTATGCATATGAAAATAATATTGACATTAAAAAACAAAGTTTACTGATCAATTCTGCAGAAAAGGATTTGTTACAAAGCAAGGCCAGTTTTTTACCAGACCTGAATGGATATGTTACACATTCATATAATTACGGGCAGACAGTTGACCGGTATACAAATCAGTTTGCAACTGACCGCGTACAATCCAATAACTTCAACATTCAGAGCAATGTAGTCTTATTTAATGGTTTCCAGATACTGAACATTTATAAACAAAGTAAATTAGGTTTAATGGCTGCAAAGTATGATGTTGATAAACTTATGGATGATATTTCTTTAAGTATTGCCAACGCATATCTTGCAATATTATATTCCGAAGAATTAATAAATGTAGCAGAAAGTCAACTGGATATTACAAAACAACAGGTAGAAAACACACAAAAACTTGTTGAGGCCGGCACCCTGGCCAGGGGTAGTTTGCTTGAAATACAGGCACAACAAGCTATGGAAGAACTTAATGTTGTACAAACTCAGAATCAGCTGGTTCTTGCATATTTGAATTTAACACAACTGCTTGATTTGCCTTCTCCGAAAGATTTTAGAATTGAGAAACCCGAGATCCTTCTCAGCAAAGATGATTTATTATTATCCAATCCTGAAATAATATTCGCATATGCAGTTGAAAACCAGCCTGATGTTAAAAGTGCTGAGCTTAGGGTTGAAAGCTCTGAAAAAGGTCTTGATATTGCAAGAGGTGCATCATATCCTAGCTTAACCTTCAGTGGGTCCTGGGCAACAGGCTATTCAGGAGCCAGCCAAGTACTGATTAATTCTTCACCCACATATTTCCCAATTGGAATTGTCCAAAACTCTCCTCTCGATACAGTATTGGGATTTTCATCTAATAATGAATATGGAATAAAATCTTTTGAAAATCAGTTTAGGGATAATAACAACCGAACCCTGGGTTTATATGTAAATATTCCTATCTTTAACAAGCTGCAAACGAGAACATCAATCAGTAAATCCAAGATTGCAGTAGAAAGTGCAAATTACGATCTTGAACTAACAAAAAACCAGCTAAGAAAAAATATTCAACAAGCCTGGGCTGATGCAAAGGCTTCACATAATAGTTACATGTCAACACAAACAGCACTTGAAGCTGCTGAAGAGTCTTTTAAATATATCGAGCAAAAATTTAATGTCGGTATGGTAAATATTGTTGAATATAATGATATAAAAAATAAAATGATAAAAGGCCAGTCTGACCTTGTTCGTGCAAAATATGAGTATATTTTCAGGGTTAAAGTAATGGATTTTTATCTTGGAAGACCTATTACACTTAAATAGTTAATATATCAAAGCTTTGGGGGTTAAATTCTGTAATACATTCTGTCGAGCTATAAACTTTAATTACAATGAAAAAGTCAAAGAAAAAGAAATTAATTAGGATTGCTGTTATTGCTGTAGTACTAATTATTATTATTCTTTCTGTGGGAAGAAAACAAGGATGGATTGGTGAGAAAGATATTCAGAAAGTAAGTACAGAGCTGGTAGAAAAAAGAAACATTATTGAAACTGTGTCAGCGAACGGGAAAATTCAACCGGAAATAGAAGTTAAGATTAGTCCTGATATTTCAGGTGAAGTAATTGAATTATATGTAAAAGAAGGAGACCTGGTTGTTGAAGGAGATATACTTGCCAAAATTGACCCGGAAATATATTTGTCAAATCTCGATCAGGCTATTGCAGCACTAAATACTCAAAAAGCAAATACTGCAAATGCTAAAGCACGCCTTGCCCAGGTTGAAGCTCAATTCCTGAACGCAAAACTCAATTATGAAAGAAATGAAAAACTCTTTAAAGAAGGCGTAATTTCCCAATCTGAATATGATGCAGCTAAAGCAAATTTTGAGGTCGCTAAAGCTGAAGTAGACGCTGCAAAACAAAGTGTAAAGGCATCTGGTTATTCTATAAAAAATGCTCAGGCTGCACTTAAAGAAGTTCAAAAGAATTTAACCTTAACAACAATTATAGCTCCGACAGGGGGAACAATATCACGATTGAATATTGAGAAAGGTGAGCGGGTGGTCGGAGCTTCTCAATTTTCAAGTGGTACAGAAATCATGTGCATTGCAAACCTTAATGAAATGGAAGCAAATGTTACTGTTAATGAAAATGATATAGTCAGGGTAAATTTAGGTGATACCGCTCTTATTGAAGTTGATGCATATCTTAACAGGAAATTCAAAGGACTGGTTTCTGAAATTGCAACTTCTGCTAATGTTAGTGGGATCAGTGCTGACCAGGTGACAAACTTTGAAGTAAAAATTCGTATACTCAGAAACTCATATCAAGACCTCCTCATTGCAGATCATCCTGAAAAGTCACCATTCCGCCCGGGCATGTCAACAACTGTAGATATCCAAACAGAAACTCAACATAATATTCTTACTATCCCGATCCAGGCTGTAACAACGAGATCTGACACAAGCGAAAAGAAAATTAGCCACAAGGAATTAAGAGATCGAAAGAAACTTAAAAAAGATGATGAAGAAAAGGAAGACACTGAATTTAAAGAGTATGTATTTCTTTATGAAGATGGAATAGCAAAACTTCAGGAAGTTGAGTCAGGAATCCAGGATAATACTTACATTCAGATATTAAAAGGCCTGGAGGAAAACCAGGAAGTTATTATTGCCCCATACAGGGCAGTATCGAAAAAGCTCAAAAATGGAGACGAAGTAAAAAAAGTTGACATCGAAGATCTGTTCGCTGAAGAGAAATAAAGGAAAGATGGCACTGATCTTAAATATTGAAACAGCAACCAGTGTATGCTCTGTTGCGCTTTCACGTGATGAATTAATCCTTTCTTCTAAGGAATCAAATGAACAGAACTCACATTCTTCCCTGATCACGATCTTTATTGAACAAATCCTGAAAGAAAGTGAAACTAAAATTGAAAATTTAGATGCTGTTGCAATAAGTAAAGGACCCGGATCATACACAGGATTGAGAATTGGTGTTTCAACAGCAAAAGGGCTCTGTTATGCTCTTGATAAACCCCTGATCTCCATTGGAACTTTACAGTCCATGGCTTTTGGCTTATTAAAATACCCTGAAATTCAGGAGTTAAAGCAAAATATACTTTTTTGTCCAATGATAGACGCCAGGAGAATGGAAGTATATGCTGCAATCTACGATACTTCTAATGTGGAAGTCAGGGAGGTGAGAGCAGAAATAATTGATAAAAACTCATTTAATGAGTATCTTCAAAATTCAAAAGTTGTATTCTTTGGTGATGGAGCAAGCAAATTCAAAGAAGTTCTTTCAGGTCACCCAAATGCCATTTTTATTGATAATGTCCTGGCAAGTTCATTAAATATGGCAGAACTTGCAGAACAGAAATACTGTAACAACCAATTCGAAGACCTTGCCTATTTTGAGCCTTTTTATCTAAAAGATTTTATTGCAGGAAAACCTAAAGTAAAAGGCTTACATTGATTTAGGGATAAAAATTAACACTTAAAAGGAAGTAAGGCAAAGCGTCCACACATCATCATAAATAAAATGTAGATCAAAAAGAAACAATGAAAGAATTGAGAGTCTGGCATTCGTGCTGGGCTTTTTTTGTTTACCTTTTCCCAAAAAAGCATACTAATGGATAAAAGAAATTTTATGGGATCTAATAAGAAACAATTTGACCTGAAGAAAAGTGAGAAATTAATACTTTCTGACGAAGTTGTAATGAGTAAAATATTTGTTATCAGAGGCGAAAAAGTGATGATAGACAAAGACATTGCAGAGCTTTATGGAGTTGAAACAAAAGTATTAAAACAAGCTGTTAAGCGGAATATAGATATTTTTCCACAACACTTTATGTTTGAATTAACAGAAAAAGAGTTTGCCAACTTGAGGTCACAAATTGTGACCTCAAGTTGGGGTGGTCAGCGATATTTACCTTATGTTTTTACTGAACATGGAATATTACAACTTGCAAGTGTTCTAAAAAGCGAAAGAGCAAAGAAAATGAGCATTCGTATAATAGAGGTCTTTGTGAAGATGCGAAAAATTCTCGAAACAAATGGAGTAATCCTCTCTAAATTACATGAACTTGAAGCAAAAGGTGTTGAACATGACGATAAGCTCTTGATAATTTTTGGATACCTGGAGCAACTTGAAGAAGGAAAAAAACAAGAAACAGATCAAAAGAACAGGAAAAGTATTGGATACAAAATCTAATATTGTGATTTAAGCCGGAATTCAAATTACATTCAAGTACGGTTGATCCTTGTATTGATTTAATAACGACTTGTCCCGAAGATTCAATTTCAGCAGTAAAAACAATAACATTTGTTGCAGGATTTGGATAAATCTGGAGGGTTTTCCTGGTAATTTGATTTTCTTGTATGCCAACATTATATCCCGGTAATTCAAGGATATGGTTGTTACCTGTCATCGCTTTGAGTAAAATTCCGATTCAACAACTCAGGTATATGACTTAATAGAGAATTTAAAGAAAAACGTTGAATCAGAATTAGCAAATGATGACTGGTGAGGATGTAGAATACCTCTACCAAATAATACAAACAAACTTAATTCTCAGTGTCGATAAAAAAGTGTAGAGGTAATAAATGAAAAATTGGTTAAAAGGTAATTATCTTAGAGTATGTTTGTATAACTGTATGTATAAATACAAAAAGCTCACAATAAAATATATTGTAAGCCCTTCATTATCAATGTGGAGCATATCGGAGTCGAACCGATGACCTCTTGACTACATTTTGTTGATGATTTGTTATTCATTCACAATATTAAAATTATGGTTAGCAATAAAGCCCATGGCTTTTTCATGACTATGCAAGTTTTTAAGCATCCTTTCAAATTTCATAGCTTCAGCTCGAGTTGAGAATACCTTGTATGCATATATCTTCCAGGGGATATAGGGTTTAGTATATTTTGATTTTCCTTTGTTATGGTCGTTGAGACGTTGATCAAGGTTTTTTGTTTGACCAAAATAGAATCGACCATCTTTATATGATTTAATAATATAGGTGTAATACTCCATAATAAAAAAGGAGAGTTTCCTCTCCTTTTTGATGATTTGTGGAGCGTAGGGGAGTCGAACCCCTGACCTCTTGACTGCCAGTCAAACGCTCTAGCCAACTGAGCTAACGCCCCGAAATATTTTTAAAGAACTAAATAATTAACGCTCTAGTCCCGTAAATCACAAAATCTCCGATTTTGTTAGATTTACGTGGATGCTCGAAAAACTTATAAAACGCAGATTTCTGGTTTTTCGGCACCAACTGAGCTAACGCCCCGAAATATTTTTAAAGAACTAAATAATTAACGCTCTAGTCCCGTAAATCACAAAATCTCCGATTTTGTTAAATTTACGAGGATGCTCGAAAAACTTATGAAAACGCAGATT
>JAIOTT010000160.1 GCA_021106655.1 Bacteroidales bacterium | reverse complement strand
TAAAATTCCAGGTTTAGGAAAGGTATGTGTCAATTCAGTTATTATAAACTTGTTAACATTTTCAATAAAATATAGAACTTGATTTGTGTCTTTCGTTTTCACACAGTCTGTAAATCCAGTTGCAATTTATGATGGAAGCTTCAGTGCGAAATATTGCTACTAGCAAAGACTCTCTTTTACAACCCATTACAATACATTAAAAAAATAATTGCAAAAATACTTGACAAGTTCAATTTATATATATTATCTTTGACCGGTCGTTCAGTCAAAAGAATGTTTCGGGTTACGGGTTGCAGGTTATTAACTCGCAACACGAAACCCGTAACACACAACGGTCAGCTAAGATTAATATAATGGCGCCAAGGTCTAAGGAACAATTCGAAACAATCAGAGAAGAGAAAAAAGCTCTCATACTTGATGTCGCACTTGAACTGTTTGCTACAGAAGGATATCATAATTCTACCATTAGTAAGATATCAAAAAATGCTGGTATTTCTAAAGGTTTGATATATAACTATTATTCCGGTAAAGAGGAACTACTTGAAGCTGTTATTAGAGATGGATTTTCAAAAATGATGGAAATGATGGTCCCTGATGATGGTATTCTTGATACAAAAGAGGAATTTATAGAACTTATCGATAAGATTTTTGATTCAGTACAAACTGATAAAAAATATTGGAAGCTTTACTATTCATTGATGTTTCAGCCAGGATTTGAAGCATTATATAAAAAGATCTTTTCAGAAGCCATGATAGAATACGATAAGATTGTATGTGGATATTATAAAATTAAAAATATTAAAAATCCAGAAATTATGGCTTATACTTTTGGAGCAGTCATTGACGGTGTATCCTTAGGATATATATTAGCCCCGGAGTTTTTTCCTTTAGAAGAAATTAAAAAGATAATTATTGAGAAATTTGCTTAAGAAAGTGACTAAAATGAGCTAGAATTTCAAATGACTAAAATTTTAGTCATTTTTTAATATAAAACTAATACTTATGAAACAAATCAAAACCATCCTAATCTGCGTAATCCTTGCATCACCCCTACTTCAGATGGATGCACAAAACCTTTCTGCAAAAGAAATTATTGTAAAAGCAGACAATAAAATGCGGGGTACTAGCAGTGAATCTACAATCACCATGAAGATCGTAAGGCCAACATGGGAAAGAACAGTTACATTCAGGTCATGGGAAAAAGATAGAAAATATTCTTTAACACTGATCACTGCACCGGCAAAAGAAAAAGGTCAAACTTTCCTCAAAAGAGATACTGAAATGTGGAACTGGATACCAAATATTTCCAGATTAGTCAAAATACCGCCTTCAATGTTATCACAAGGGTGGATGGGCTCAGATTATACTAATGATGATATCCTGAAAGAGTCATCTATTGTTGTTGATTATATTCATACCATAATCGGAGATGAAACTATTTCCGGCAACGAATGTTATAAAATAAAGCTGATCCAGAAAGAAGACGCAGCTGGAGTTTGGGGGAATATCATTACATGGGTGAGCAAAGAGGAATTTCTTCAACTTAAATCGACATATTTTGATGAGGATGGATACCTTGTTAAAACCGAAACAGCCTCGGAAATAAAAATGATGGACGACAGGAAGATCCCCACCTATATGGAGATTATTCCTGAGGATGATCCAGGACATAAAACAATAGTCATTATTAATACAATAAAATTCAACACAAATATTGCAGATGGTTTCTTTTCGCAGCAGAATATGAAGAGGGTGCGATAAATGACTAAAATTACAAATGACTAGAGTGACTAAAATTTTAGTCATTCGAACCTTTAGCTCATTTTAGTCATTTGTCAGTAAATAAACCAAAAGCAAAATAAACACACCCAATATAAGCAGACATGAACAATTATCTCAAACTTGGTTGGAGAAACATCTGGAGAAATAAAAGGAGAACCCTTATAACCATTGCCTCTATCTTTTTTGCAATGTTATTTGCTTTAGTAATGCGGTCATTCCAGTTCGGTAGTTATGATCATATGGTAAATAATGTTGTGCAATCGTACACAGGATTCATACAAGTTCAAAATAAAGACTATTGGAATGACAAGGTTATTGACAATACCTTCTCAATTTCTGATTCGCTTATTGATCTCGTAAAAAGCTCATATAATATTACAGATGTTGTTCCAAGGCTTGAAACTTATGCTCTTGCATCATATAAACTGCAAACAAAAGGAGTGATGGTTATAGGCATACAACCCTCCGTTGAAGATCATCTCACTCATTTGTCGAAAAGGATAATTAAAGGAAATTATTTAGATGATGAAAATAGTGGTTTGCTTGTTTCAGAAAGACTGGCAGCATATTTAAAAATTGACGTAAACGATTCTCTTGTATTGATTGGTCAGGGATATCACGGAATGAGCGCTAATGGAATATATCCTGTAAAAGGCATAATTCATCTCCCGACACCTGACTTAGATAATAAAATGATATATATGAATCTTAAGTCCTGTGAATATCTTTATTCTGCTCCGGATATGCTAACATCTCTATCACTTAACATCAAAGATCCACATGATCTGGATGCCACGGTTGCAGAATTAAGTAAAAAACTCAACAGCAATACTTATGCAGTTCTCAGCTGGAAAGACATACTTACCGACCTTGTTCAACAGATTGAAATTGATGATTATTCTGGTCAGATAATGCTTGGGATATTGTACATGGTCATTGCATTTGGCGTTTTTGGTACAGTGCTGATGATGACTTCTGAACGCAAAAGGGAATTTGCTGTGATGGTTGCTGTTGGAATGCAAAAAACCAAATTGTCGTTTATTGTCTTAATTGAGATGATATTTATTGGAATAATCGGGACAATTGCCGGTATGATTGGTAGCCTCCCTATTATCATCTATTATTATCTTAATCCAATTCGTTTGACAGGTGAGTATGAAAAAATGATGGAGGCTTATGGTATTGAACCAATTATGCCTATGGCTCTTAACTGGGAAATATTCTTGAATCAATTTATTATTGTCCTTATTTTGATTTTAATTGCGATCATTTATCCGGTAGGTTCAATTGCAAGGATTAATGTTATTAAATCGCTTAGAGGATAAAATAATTTGAAAATGTGATAATATGCTAATGTGATAATTTATAATTAATAATTAATAATTGATAATTGAAATGATCTGGTCAATTGCATGGAAAAACGTATGGAGAAGCAAGCTAAGAAGTCTTGTAGTAATGACTGCCGTAACCCTGGGGCTTTTTGCCGGCATTTTTTCTTCTGCCCTGATGAATGGCATGATGGAGCAAAGAATTAAAGCCGCAATAAGTAATGAAATTTCGAGTATTCAACTTCATAAGCCGAAATATCTGGAAAATAAAGAGATACAATTCTGTATTAATAATGCAGATTCAGTCGTTGCAAATATTGAAAAAAATCCTGAAGTGAAAGCTGTCAGTAAGAGGATTAAACTTACCGGGATGGCTAAAACAGCAAGAACCGGTACAGGCATTATTATCTATGGTATAGATCCGGAAAAAGAGAAAAACGTTACTGCCATATACTCAAAAATTTGCGATAGTACTTCTTTAGCAGAGAAAAGACATATCACAGATCCCTCTGTGATCCACAACTATCTTAAAGACAGTTGCGGGACTTATTTCGAAAATGCAAGGAGCAACCCGATAGTCATTGGTCAAAAGCTCGCAAAAAAACTCAAGGTAAGGATACGCTCAAAAATTGTTATTTCTCTTCAAAGAGTTGATGGTACACCAACCGAAGGAGCCTTCCGGGTAATTGGTATTTACAAAACCAATAACACTATGTTTGATGAAATAAATATTTTCGTCAGATCAAAAGATCTTGAAAACCTTACAGGACTTGATTCCACAAAAGCTCACGAAATTGCAATTCTACTCAATGATAATGAAAAATGTAAGGAGGTAGAAAAAACACTCCAATCAGCGTATCCCCTTCTTAATGTAATGACATGGCAGGAAATACAACCCGATCTTGGAATGATGACAGAATATATGAATGTAATGCTTTATGTATTTATAATTATCATCCTTCTTGCTTTAGGTTTTGGAATTGTTAATACCATGTTGATGGTGGTGCTTGAGCGCATCAAAGAATTAGGCATGCTAATGGCTGTGGGAATGAACAGATCCAGGGTTTTTAAAATGATTATGCTTGAGACAATATTTCTCAGTATTTGTGGTGCTATTTTAGGGATGATAATAAGCAGCATTGTAATTGATTATGTAGCAGATAAAGGAATTGATCTTACAAAATGGGTAGGTGGTCTGGAGGCAATAGGATATGAAGCGGTTTTATATCCCAGCATCAATTTAACTTTCTACTTTGGTGTTGCAATTTTAGTTGTTTTAACGGGTATTCTGGCTTCAATTTACCCGGCAATAAAAGCCCTCAGGTTGAATCCTGCAGAGGCGGTAAATTGTTATATTGTTAAATTATTATATTGTTAAACGATGGATTAGATAAATAATAGAATAACAAGAATATGTCACCAAGTTGCACAAAGGAATAATTCTTTAGTTCTTTTAGTAAATCTTAGTGTCTTTGTGACTCAGTAGCAAGATAGGTTTTGTATGTTATTAATTTCGTAAACTACCTACACATAAAAAGAATAATTTAACAATAAAAAAAACAATGAACGGCAACAAAAAATGTCACAAAATATATATTAAACCATACCCAAGATGAGCATAATTGAAACAAAAAAATTAAAAAAGATCTATGACGATTCACATGTCCCCGTTAAGGCTGTTGACGGCATTGACATTACATTTGAAAAAGGTGAATTCGCAGCAATAGTAGGCCCTTCGGGTTCAGGAAAAACTACTTTTCTAAATATGCTTGGTGGCCTTGATAATCCTACTGAAGGAGAAATAATTATTGATGGAATTAATATTTGGGATATGAAGTCAAGGAAAATTACAGACTTCAGGATGAATAATATTGGATTTGTCTTTCAGGCATATAATCTTATTCCGGTGCTTACTGCAAAGGAAAATGTTGAATTTATTATGCATCTGCAAGGAAAATCTAAAGCTGAACGCCACAAAAGAACAAGGGAACTGCTTGAAAATGTTGGACTGGGAGACAGGATGGATAGCCGCCCGAATAAACTTTCCGGAGGTCAGCAGCAACGTGTTGCTGTAGCACGGGCGTTGGCATCAAAACCAAAGTTCATCCTTGCCGATGAACCAACTGCAAACCTGGATTCAAAATCAACAGCAACACTTCTGGATATCATGGAAAGATTAAATGAAGAAGAAAATATAACTTTTATATTCTCTACTCATGATGCGAGAGTGGTAAAAAAAGCCAGAAGAGTTATTACCCTTGAGGATGGAGTTGTTATAAGCGATGAGGTTAAATAGGTATAAGGTATAAGGTGTAAGGTGTAAGGTAAAAACGTAATCCGTAATCCGTAATTCATAATCCGTAATCCGTAATCCGTAATCAGCAATTTATATTATGTTATTGGGAAGAAAATATTGCATTATAGTTTTTCTTATCATGGTTTTGTTGCCAATTGTTACATGGGGACAGGATGGTAAGAAGGCAAAGAAATGGTCATTGGATGGGTATCTTAAGAATCTTCAAAATACCTGGATTGAAGATTTTGATAACAACTGGATTATTTGGAATTCTATAAACAACCGCCTTGATTTTAAATGGTACCCTAACAATAAGATGTATGCTACAATTGGCATACGTAACCAATTACAATTTGGCCAGTTAATTCAGGTAGTTCCTGACTATGATAAAATGCTGGATAATGATTATGGATTTTTTGACCTTACAAAAGTTATTGGTAATAACGATAACTATGTTTTATTTTCTAATATTGATAGGCTTTATTTCAAATATACTGCAAATAAAATTGAATTTCAGATAGGACGTCAGCGAATAAACTGGGGGCGAAATCTTGTCTGGAATCCAAACGATATTTTCAATTCATTTTCATATTTTGATTTCGACTATGAGGAAAGGCCCGGATCAGATGCAGTTTTGTTACAGTATTATCCAAATTACACATCTTCCATACAACTCGCTTGCAAACTGGATCATAATAATGATGTTACTATGGCTGCTTTGTATAAGTTTAACAAATGGAATTATGACATGCAGTTTATGGGAGGTGTAATGCTTGAAGACATAGTTCTGGGAGCCGGATGGGCGGGTCAGATAGCTGGAAGTGGTTTCAGGGGAGAATTCTCATGCTTTATAAACACCGACAACTCAATTGATACCACTGCAACGCTTATTGCCTCAATCGACTGGGATTATACTTTTAAAAACAGTCTGTATATACATGCATCAGCACTATATAATAACAATGGAACAACAGGCAATGCAGGATTTAGACCAATATTTATAAATGAAGATATTACAGCAAAAAATCTGACTCTTTCACGTGCTTCACTTTTCGGACAAGTCACCTATCCTGTTAGTCCTTTGGTTACTGCCGGCATAGCATCAATTTTCAATCCATACGATCTTTCCGCATTTGCCGGACCTTCGGTTGACATTTCCCTCCGTGATGATCTGTATTTATTTTTTATGGGCCAGATCTTTACAGGCGCAGCAGGTACTGAATATGGTGGTTATGGTACATTATTCTACATTCGCCTTAAATGGAGTTTTTAATTTCCGAATCATTTAACATCTAAAAACTTGACATTCGATTTGTTTTTTCGTATATTGCCCGCAGAAGTTAACTTTTACATTCTATCTGTTTTGAAAATATATTTCATAAAAACGTAAGCGTTCACAGAATACTGAAATTGGAAATTAGAAATTGGAAATTTCAAACCGTTCACAATTACCATATAAAAACAATTGCCAAGCTTATAACTTATAACTCATAATGCGAATCAAGAGTTGAAAAAATAATATGCTGAAAATTAGCCACTAAGGCATGAAGACACAAAGATATCACGAAGACTGACAAATGACAGCATTATTAACTTTGTGAACCTTAGAGTCTTTGTGGCAATTGAACTTTCAACCCTTGATTGGCGTTCATAATTAATAAAAGGAGGTATAAATGAAAACAAAAGTACTTTTATTGTCTGGTTTAATTTTTGGATTTTGTGTTATTATCGCTCCTGCTCAGGAATGGAAAGGCACATCCTCAAAATTATACGATCATATTGATGCATTATGGTTCTCAGATGCACAAAACGGTGTTGCCATGGGCTTTCAAGGTTGTTATTATAAAACAACCGACGGGGGTGATTCATGGATTCAACAAACTGCATTTACAAGTAATTATGTTTACGATGTGTATTTTATTGATAATACTACAGGTATTGCTGTAGGGGATTTGGGGGATATTTATAAAACAACTGATTTTGGAGTTACGTGGATACAAAAAACTACTAGCACAACTAACCCACTTAAATCAATTTATTTTGGTGATGCAAATTCAGGATGCGCTGTAGGATTGATTTATACTGCTTATAAGACAACTGATGTTGGAGAAAGCTGGCAAGAATGCTCTCCTGGTGGACCTAGTTGGTTTGAAGGAGTATATTTTATGGATGCGCTTAACGGTTTTATTGTCGGATCTATGTATATGATTTTGAAAACCTCTAACGGAGGGTCCTCCTGGAGCGAAGTTCACAGTGGAACTACAGGTAGTTTTCATGCTATTACATTTCTGAATGCTTCAACCGGAATTACCGTAGGCACAGATGGAAATGTTTTCAAAACTACTGATGGAGGAAATACATGGACTCAGATACAAAATACCCCTCTTAAACTTTTTAAAGATGTGTGGTTTGTAAATGAAACTACAGGCTTTATTGTCGGAATGGATGGTTTGATCCTTAAATCAACTGATGCAGGAGAAACCTGGTCAACCAAAGCATCAGGTACAATGGAATACTTAAATACTTTGTTCTTTGTTGATGCAAACCTAGGTTATGCTGCCGGGAATTCACTCACTATCTTAAAAACAATAGATGGGGGGGAAAGTTGGGTAATCCAAATTTCAGGTATTGGTGAGGATATTTCCTCTAATAATATTTTGCTTGAACAAAACTACCCTAATCCATTTTTAGAAAGCACAACAATTAAATATACTATCAAAAATGCAGCTAACAT
>JAIOTT010000390.1 GCA_021106655.1 Bacteroidales bacterium | reverse complement strand
GGTATTGCTATTGATGCTGAGAGCAGAAAAGCTGTTCTTTCAACTGTTACTGGCGGTTTATCCGGACCGGCAATTAAACCCGTTGCATTACGTATGGTGTGGCAGGTTGCAAAAGCTGTGAAAATTCCAATTATGGGAATAGGTGGAATAATGAATGCAAGTGATGCTATTGAATTCTTTTTAGCCGGAGCATCTGCAATCCAGGTAGGCACCGCGAATTTCATCAATCCTAAAGTCTGCGAAGAAATTATTAATGGTATCCAGGACTATATGATCCGCCATAAGCTTTCCTCAATAAAAGATCTGATTGGTGCCATGGAGGAATAATAAATGACTAAAATTTCGAGTGACTATAGTGACTAAAATTAAGAAGAGTCATTCTATCTCAAACTCCGTAGTAGCTATATACCAGGTACCATATAAGTCGACAGTAGTGATCGATATACTGTGACTTCCCTGTGAAAGATCAGAAGGAAAGTCTGCTGTCCAGATATGTTTAGATTTTAAAGCCTGCAAGGATTTTGGATATTGGGATTTAGCTTTAGTAAACGCCTCAATAATATAGGGATCCTCCATAACTGTTTGAACCATTTTGACTGCTTCTCCTCCATCGATACTATATTTCACAGTTGATCGCTCACTACCGTTAAAAACATTAACAATAATTTGCATTGTATCAAGTTCTGTTAATTTGATTTTATCAAAAGGATAGACCAACCTCATCTGATAGTCCTTTTTCATGCCTGCCACTTTATGATATTCCTTGTAAGTATTACCCTCAATAGTAAATATATGATAACCATTAGGAACACCATCCCTTTGAAGGGTTTCAGGGATTCCTTTTTCATCTTTCGGGCCTGTCCACCAGGAACCTGAAACAGCTGAACATGTGATATGATGAAGTTTTTGTTTGTTTCTCCATCCAAGGTCTTCTCCTATGAAAGAATGTTCTATCATATGCATATGTCCGGCAATTACGAGAACATTTTCATAACCTTTCATAATATCAAATAATAGCTTACGATCTGCTACATTCACCACCTCATCAGTTGATCCGGAGTAAAATAGTGGGATATGCATTGCTATAATTATCAGATGATCAGTAGGAACAAATTTTAAATAATTTTGTATCCATTCTAATTGTTTCTCTCCTAAAAATCCTCTGTAGCTACCGGCATTTGTTTCCGATTTACCTGTCCATTCTACATCATCCAAAACAATAAAATTTACTATACCATATTCAAAAGCATAATAAGAAGGGCCATACACCTGTTTAAAAGTTTTTAATGCATCTCTGTCATCCGGAGCGCTATAATCCATATCATGATTACCCGCAACATTATAAAACGGAATACCGATTTTACTTATGATATCATTATGACGGTCAAAAAGTGAAAGGTCATCATACATTATATCACCTAGAGTAATACCAAAATCAGCTTTTGTGTGAATGAGTTCAGAGACCACATCATCACGCATATAGTACAATTCAATAAGCTTCCTCGACTGTGGATCAGCAAAAGCAATAAATTCAAAAGTGTCTTTTGTTTCTGTTTTATAAAGGGGAAAATCAATAGATTCGGATAGTCTGCCTCCTGATTTTGAGCCTGGAAGCAGTGATTCCGTTTGCTCTTCATTTTGCAAATTATGAAAGAACTGGGGAAGATTATTATTGCTGTGCGGAACATTCCAGGCAGGAGGTTTGATAACAAAAACAATACTCTCTCCATCAAATGCCTCTATGGAATATCGACCATTTTCGTCAGTTACAACTATCTCAGTACTGTTTGAAACCAGAACTCCTGAAATACCCTTTTCAAAGTTATCGTATTTGCGGTTTTTATTTATGTCATTAAAAACAATACCACCTATCTTTGAACTTTGCCCATCCAGGCCGGCAAACTGGCCCATGGCAATGTTAAAGAAAAAAAAGCAGATCAAACATGAAATTAATAAATACAGCTTTTTCATTAATAAATTTTATAATTAAAAAAACAAAAGTACAACTATCTGATCCCAAATGGAACTTTTAAACTAACACAAACATTCCTTCCCATATCTTGATATCCTAGTTCTTTTAATGTTGACAGATGATCTAAATAAGCCTTATTTAATAAATTATTGACATAAATTCCAATAGAAAGCATTTGCTTTGACCATTTGATTTCAGCACCTGCTCATGGTGTATTTCTTTGTATTGAATTATCGTTTGATGATTTACAAATTAATCAATTAAAAAAAGTTTAACTTCTTCTGATATTTTTTCCTGTTCACAGGCAAATGCATTATGTCCGCAATTACTGTTTAACTCAACTAATCGGGCAGTAATATGTTTTGCTACTTCCATCGACGGATTAGGATTAACAACGTGGTCCTGTATGTTTACAATGATCAATATTTCAGCCTTGATTAATTTTCCGGCATCTTCGATGGAGTTATTTGTTGTTCTGTAAATATCCTGAGTCAGTAATGCAAACATTTGATATGTCCAGTCATAAAAACTAATTTTACATAATAGCTTTTGAGTTTTACTATAAAATGAATCATAATTCTCAGGTTTAACATTCTTGATGAAATATTCAGGAGTTAAAAAATTGGTAATGAATACTTCCTGGCCCAATTCAAAGGCTTTCTCCTGCAGTTCCTTTCTGCCAAAGCCCATTTTCAAGGCATTGAGTTCAGTAGTATAGAATAGTCTATCATAAGTATTAGGTTGAGGTGTCCCTTGCATGATAACAGCTTTATCCATAAAGTCAGGATATGAGACTATCCATTGAAAGGTCTGAAAACCACCCATTGAAAAACCACCAATTGCGTATACATGATTGATCTTTAAATTTTCAGTTAATAATTTGTATTGCGAATTAACCATATCAAGTATGGTAAACTTAGGGAATTTTGTGTTCTTTCCGGGATAGTTTGAAGGAGAGGATGAGACACCATTTCCAAAAGCATCAATTGCGATAACATAAAATCTTGTACTGTCTGCCCATCCTCCGGGTGCAGTTGCAAAGGCATAATCAGAACTAAAACCCCCAAACCATGTAAGAAGCACAAAAATATTTGTACTATCACTATTGGGCTTACCCCATGTAGAATAGCCAAGAGTACAATCATTAATCAGTTTACTGTTTTCTAACTTAAAATCACCAATGCTTGATTTTTGAATATCTTTTTGTGCAAATACAATTGCAGCACTAAAAATCAGGGTGATCAGTATTAAGTTTATTTTTCTCATGAACTTTTTATATTTATTAATTACTAGGCACTTTTGTTCATTGAGCTTGTAGTAGTGTGGACTTCTAACTTCAATCTTATATCAATTTTCTCTTGTCTTTTATTTCATCAGCTTTGTTATCATCAATCTCAGTTCATCAATTTGCTGCTGCTGATCTTCAATAATAACTTGTTGCTCTTTTATCGCTTCGGTAAGTACCGGTATCATTCCAATATAATTAAATAGCTAAAAAGCTCTGATAGCACGCACATATGGATAGGAATCAACTTTACCTGCGTAGAGCTGATTGCCATTGAAGAAACTCTGCTGAAATGCATTTGCGCCATTGTGCTCTGTAGAACTCCAATATGTCACGGTTGAAAGCGCAGCCCCACTATTTGATAAGGCAGTTGAATTAATGCTTGTTTTATTTAAATACATTTTATTTAATTCTTCTTTTGAGGGTAAGTACCAATCACCATAGGTTTTACCACCTTCCGTAGCTTGATGTTCTGCACAAACTCTTGCCGCATATGTTGCACCATCATCACCAATAGCAACCTGTGCAGCTATAATAATACTTGTATTCATTTCTCCTGAAAATGGACCATCTCCATATGCCCGGGTAGAACCAACAGTGCCGGCATACCAACGCAATCCTGAACTTTGGTCCTGTTTAGCGCAAACTAAACCATGCTCTCCACTTTCGTCTACCCAAAATACAATACCTCCCTGTGCGAAATCGCCAATAGAGTATTTTGTGTTTTTATTGCCCCAGTTTAATGCTCCACTTCCGTCAGTTTCAAGGACCTGCCCGTTGCTACCATCAGTTGTTGGGAAATGATATTTATCCTTAATATGCAGTGTACCATTAATCCTTAGGAGATCAGTTGTAAAATCGCCATATATTAGCGGGAGATATGAGTTATCGTTTTGAATATAAAGTTTATTGCTACCATGCTCATGATAACCAGCCTGATATCCAAGGAATACGTTTCCATGTTTAGTGTGTACTCCTGTTCCCATTCCCGCTTCAGTCCCAATGATAGTGTTAAATGAGCCACCATGATTATTCAAATCAGCGTTGTAACCTAAAGTTGTATTTTCATCTCCACCTCCATCTCCAATATTATAAGCGGCCCATGCTCCATAAGCACAATTTTTTTCCCCACTAGCTCCATACGCCAAAGCCATGAAACCGGTTGCAGTGTTCATCGCACCATCTACATTTCCTCCTAACGACAAAGAACCTATGGCAGTGTTTCCAGAGCCATTGTCATTAAACATCATTGATTTATATCCAATAGCTGTATTATGATCAAATACGGTATTCTTTAGTGCATCAATTCCAACTGCAGTATTCGATGCATCAGTTGAGTGTGAAGCTCCACTACCAGCGCCCAGGAATACACAGGTAGCATCTGCTATTGCATCGTTAAGATCATTTATCTCAGCAGCCATTCCAGCAGCTGCATTTGTCCAGGTGAGGTTGCCAAAACCATCCGTTCGTAAAACCTGTCCTGAACTACCATCAATAACAGGGAAATGATATTCACTACTAATTTGCAATGTACCGTTGATTCTAAGGATGTCAGAATCAAAATTACCATAAATTAATGGTGTTCCTGATGAGTTTTCAATATATAGATTATTATCGTCAGTTTCATAAAAACCTGCTTGATATCCAATAAAGACATTTCCTGATTTATTATGTGGAGCTGTTCCCATTCCTGCCTCATATCCAATAATGGTATTATTTGAGCCTTCCTCATTATAAAAATTTGCGTAAGCACCATTTGCTGTGTTGTTATTTCCTGAAGTATTTCCTAATAAAGCATAAGCACCATTTGCTGTATTATTATCTCCTGTTAAATTGGATGCTAAAGCAAGAGATCCTGTTGCTACGTTTTCATATCCATCCTCATTTAAATTCAAATCCGACCATCCGGTTGCTGTGTTATCATCTCCTGTTATATTGTAACCTAAAGCATCAAATCCAGTGGCAGTGTTGTAAGATCCTGTCATATTTTCATATAAAGCATATGTCCCGGTTGCAATGTTTTCATATCCTTCAGTATTTTCATATAAAGCCCCCCATCCAATTGCAGTGTTATCATATCCTTCAGTATTTGATGTTAAAGCGTAAGAGCCATTAGCAGTGTTCCAATCTCCTTTAGTATTTAATTTTAACGCATTATAACCAGTGGCTGTATTTTGACTTCCTTTAGTATTAGAATTCAGTGACTTGTGTCCATTTGCAGTGTTACGATTTCCTATAGTGTTTGAAGAAAGTGCTTTGAAGCCAGTTGCTGTATTTCGATTTCCTGAAATATTTGAAGATAAAGCTTTAAATCCACATGCTGAGTTCAACTGACCAGAAGTGTTTGAATTAAGTGCATCTAATCCCACTGCAACATTTTTGTTATCTGAACCATCATCATTAATTCCGGCACCTGAGCCAAGGAAAACACTACTACTATCCGATTTACCATCAGTAAGATCATTGATTTTAATAGTGTTATAGTAGTTTTGTTGTTGCACCCAATACCTGCTAGCATCCACAGTTGAAGTATCAGAAATATTTTGCTTTTTGGATACATCATAATCAGTAGCTAATTGATTGTTCGTATCAGCCCATTGTAAAGCATCTGTTATGCCATATCCTGCAAGAGAAGCAGGTGTACTATAGATAGAATTCCAATCATGTTTTGCGAAGATTGTATCAGATTTTACACTGCCGTTAACATCCAATTTTGTATTAGGTGTTAATTTACCTATCCCAACATTGCCATCATCCTGTATTATTAATTGGGCTGTTAATACAGATGCATCTGTT
>JAIOTT010000270.1 GCA_021106655.1 Bacteroidales bacterium | reverse complement strand
TGGCTCAATCGGTATCGGGCAATGATATCCCTGTACAATATATCCTTAAAATAAGCATCAAGTATTTCCATGTCATCTTCCTTTATTACCAAGGGGAAGCCACCCTTCTTCAAAAAAGAATTAAACTCGCTGATGATACGTATTTTGTCTTTTGTGGTTAATTTGTTGATATCATAAACAACTTTTTTGTATTTGAGATATTCGTTAAACGAAAATGGCAGTAGTTCGAGTGTTTTATTTCGTCCGGTTAAACTGGCAGCAATATCTGAACTAAGGATGGAAGCATTAGACCCTGTAATAAATATTTTCCGTCCTTGTTCGTACATGCGGTTCACAAATTTCTCCCAGCCTTTAACATTTTGTATCTCATCAAAAAACAAAACTGCTTCCTTACCGTATAGTTCCCTGTGTAAATTATCAATATTTTCAGGTAATGAAACTTCGGGTATTATTCTTTCATCATCAAAATTGAAATAACAATAGTCAGAATCCGACAGTTGCATACGTTGCTTTATCAAAAACAACAATGAAGATTTACCGCAACGTCTCACGCCGGTAATAACAACTATCTGCGATGTTTTTATGTAGGTTTCCAAAGGAATATCCCGCTCAATCAGACCTGATTTAACGGAAAACACTTCCTTTTGATCTAAGATTATTTCTTTTAGACGTTCTTTATTCATTCTTTGTTCTTTCGTTTAAAACGAATGATTTGTATTCTTATTGTTCTTTTGAGGCGAAAGGTTTATTGGTCCACGGATTACAGTCCACGGATTACACCCCAGTACGCTTAGCTACGGGGCAGGCGGATTAACACGGATTATTTTGTCATCGAATTACGCGAATTATTATAAATTAAAAAACCAGTTGTTCGCGGATAATACTGATTTATACGAATTGTTTTAGTGTTAATTAGTGGAATTAATGGATTCCATGGAGTTATGATTTAATCTCTTTGATATGAACTTACGAAACATTTTTTATTATCCACTCATTAAACAACGGATCGTTTAATACATAAGACGTATCTTTCATGGATATTAATCCTTGTTTTTTCATATCATTAACAGCCCGTGCAATATTTATTTTTTTATTATCTATCTCCGAATATATATTAACTACACGTTGCGCAATTGCCGTAATAACAGCTTTATTTTCACGCTTTTTTGATACGTCTTCCCAATTCTTTTCAAGAAAACTTTTCTCAACAATTAATAATTGCTGTAATATATCTTCATGTGAAGCAACTACATTTTTACCCGATAATTTATAATTAATCAATAATTCCTGAGCATATAATTGAGTATAATATGGATGCCCTTTGGTGAATGACAGTATTATTGAAATTCTATGAGAATCAATACTAATATTATTCTCTGCGAATATTTTTGTTAAATATATTTCGAAATCCTGATTGTTGATATTTCCCAACTCAATAATTCTGGTCATACGATAAAAAGGAGCATTTCTACTTACAAAAAGTTCACTCATTACCGACTCATAACTTCCACTAAACAAGAATGTGGTGTTTTGTTGCAATTGTATTACTGAACGAAATAGTTTAACTATATGCTCTCCATCAAGTTTCTTTATGTCACCAAACTCGTCAAATGCAGCAAGCATCTTTTTTTTATTTTTAGCTGCATAATGATCAATTAGGTTCAAACTATCTTCAAGCAAATCAAAAGGAGCCGTTTTTGCTTTTGAGTTAAACTCTAAAATAAAATTATAATCTTCTATCTCACTTTTGAATTTGATATTTTTAAAAGCTTCGGTTATATTGCTTACTGCCTGCCGAAAATAACTATCAAGTTTATTATTAGCAAATACACTTTCTGTAATTCTATGGGACAGTGATGAAATATTGGAAGAAGAAAACACATCAATATTACATGTGAAATAGCCTTCCTCCTTTAATTGCCTGATGAGTTCCATCATTAAAGATGTTTTACCCATTCTTCGTGGCGCAATAATAACAATACTCTGACCGGCTAATATCAGTTCCTTTATTAGTCGTATTTCCTTATCACGACCTATCAAATTACTTCCATAAACCGGCTTACCTACTTGATTCATAATTTATTAATGATAGTACAATATTGGTATGATACGGTTTTTGTCTTATTATGTTACACTTTGCCATTCTTCAAATTATCTTTTCAGTCCACGGATTAACACGGATTATTTTGTCAGTTCTGTATGGAATATCATTAACAAATTCCAATTTCAGAGAAATATCACTATCTATTATAAATAATCTTGTAAAATCGTCATAAAATAAGTTGTTTTCAACATCAAAGGAAAAAACTTTATTGATTGTTTTATATATAGTATTTATATATTGTTTGTAGTTTTTATCATTATTTACAAAAAAATCTAAATCCTCGCTGTAACGATGGTCTAAATAAAATCTACCGAGTGCTGTTCCACCAGTAAGATAAAAGGGTGTATTAATTGTTTTCCAAAAATTCAGAAATTTATCTTGCAGTTGGTATAATTTCGTGTAATCTTTTTTTAACATAAAAATATGTTTTTCTTAACGATTGGGTTCTTAATTTATTAATTATTTGGTCAGTTAATAATTCTGCAATTGTATTTATTTCAAATAATTTAATAATTGTAAACCAAGGAAAACTTTCCAGCATTTTCCTGAAAAGATTATTAATATCATAATGTCCGGCAAATTCGGTTTCTCCTTTTACAAGTTTATCAACTTCTTCGGGCGAGATATTGTAGTCCCACATCAATTGTCGGTATATTTTTTCTTTTGTTTTGTCCACTCAACT
>JAIOTT010000409.1 GCA_021106655.1 Bacteroidales bacterium | reverse complement strand
GAAAAGAAGTAAATTTTAATGTGTTGAGGTTTGATATAATTAGCTTTATTAAAAAGTACTGGACATCAGGAGATAAAAAAATCAGATCACGTATTTATGTTTTTTTAGCATGTCTGAGTATTTCTGTTTTTCTTTGGCTGATGATAAAATTATCATTAGAGTCATCATCTGATATTGATCTGCCTGTAGCATATAATAATCTTCCGGAAAATAAAATCCTTATTAATAAACCCGATTCAATTCTTTATTTGAGAATTCGGTCAAAGGGTTTCAAACTTTTTTCTGATAAGTACTTTAAGGATTTTAATACATTTTCACTCGATCTGCGAAACCTAAAATTGAAAAGCAGAAATGCCAAGTATTATGCATATATTCAAACTACTTACCTAAAAAAAAGGTTACGTCGGGAATTAAATATTGCTGCAGAATTACTTTCTGTTTCTCCTGATACACTCTTTTTTGAGTTTTTAGATGTTGTTCATAAGAAAGTCCCCGTTAAGCTGGATTTTGAATATTCTTTTAAAAAACAACATTTTTTATACGATACAATTCAGATTGAGCCTGACAGTGTAATAATTACAGGACCTTTAGAACTGCTTAACACTATTTCCTTTGTTGAAACACTAAAAACTAATCTAAACGAAATATCAGAAGATCAAACTTTTAACCTTGATATAAATACTGAAAATATTGATCAGAATATCAGTTTATCTAAAGATAATGTTGAAGTATATTTAGATGTTGAAGAATTTACTGAAGCAGAAGTGGAAGTGCCAATTGAAACTATCAGGGATGTAAAGGAAATAACATTAAGGACTTTTCCTGATAAAGTAAAAATAACCTATTTAGTTGCATTAAAGGATTATAAGCGGGTTGAACCAGCTATGTTTAGCGCCTATGTGAGTTATAAGAGTTCATCCGGAAATAAATCCTCGAAACTTAAAGTGCATATTAAACAAAACCCAAAATTCACTAAAATCACAAAGATCCAACCTGAAAAAGTTGAATTTATAATTCATAAATAATTGGAATTTGTTTGACATAGAAAGAATATGAAAAAGATAGGCCTGACAGGAAGTATTGGGAGTGGTAAGACTATAGTAAGTCATATTTTTTCTTTAATGGGTGTTCCGGTTTATTATGCTGATATTGAAGCAAAAAGGTTTCTTGTTTATAAAGAGATCAGGAATTTGTTGTTTGATGAATTTGGCAAGAATATCCTAGGCCATGATAATGAAATTGATAGAAAGAAATTAGCCTCTC
Source organism: Bacteroidales bacterium (assembly GCA_021106655.1). GTDB lineage: Bacteria > Bacteroidota > Bacteroidia > Bacteroidales > SMBSF77 > SMBSF77. The sequence goes on along the minus strand of JAIOTT010000409.1, from coordinate 1,292 downwards.
TGGTTTTTAACAATCAGACAGCATTAACATATTTGAACTCAATAATTCATCCACTGGTTAAATCTGATTTTAAAATCTGGTCTGAACAATTTATTGATGAAGCTTATATCATTCATGAAGCTGCAATTTTGTATGAGAGTGGATTCTACAAAAGCTTTAATGCGATAATCAGTGTCACTGCCCCCGAAGAAATAAGAATAACACGGGTGATGAAGCGGGATATGGTAAACAGAGATGATGTTTTAAAAAGAATGGACAAGCAATGGACTGATGAACAAAAAATAAAACTGGCAGATTATATAATTTATAATGATGAACAGAATCTTGTAATTCCCCAGGTATTGACCATCCACAGAAAATTAACAACAATCCAATAACATATAACTAATAACATATAACACATTTAGAATATTATAATTATTTTTGCTTATTCTAAATAAATGAATTTATAAAATTATGGAAAGAACATTGGTATTATTAAAACCCGGTGCTGTACAAAGAGGATACATCGGTGAAATCATCACACGTTTTGAGAAAAAAGGGCTGAAGCTTGTTGGTGCAAAAATGATGAATCTTAATGATGAAATTTTGAACGAACATTATGCTCACCTTGCAGATAAAGCTTTTTTTAATGACCTTAAGTCATTTATGAAATCTAATCCTGTAATAGCACTTTGCTGGGAGGGTCTGGATGCGGTTTCAGTAGTAAGAAGGATTTGTGGAACTACAAATTCACGAGATGCTGAGCTAGGAACTATTAGAGGAGATTTGGGAATGAGCGGATCAGCAAACTTAGTACATGCCTCAGATATTTTGGACAACGCAAAGGTTGAAATAAAGCGTTTCTTTTTACCGGAGGAATTGTTTTCATATGAGATGGCATTTTGCAATTTTTTGTATTCTACTGATGAGATATCACAATAATCCTAATCAGTTTTGCTTTTATATTTTTCATTTTAATCATAAAAATCATATAGATTATGGAAGATCAGTCATTAGGAATTGGTTCAATAGTTAATCACCCTGAGTTTGGAAAAGGAGTTGTTATTCAGCTTTCATCAGATGCGTATGAGGTTACTTTTATTGATCATGGGATTAAAAAGATCATGAAATCATTTGAAGGACTTGAAGTTATTGAGGCTGTTGATGAGGATATTGATATCGTAAGCTACGAGAAAGTTGAGAAAAGTTTCCTTAAGGTAATAAGGAAGATTACTGACATTCAGGAAACGGTGCCTATTGCGGAAAAGTGGACTGGTGGTAGAATAATTTTTGAGCCGGGAAACACAAAT
>JAIOTT010000155.1 GCA_021106655.1 Bacteroidales bacterium | reverse complement strand
TTTTGTGTTTTAGTGTTTTAGTGGCGAAAAAATTACCTGCAGATGAAACGTATAACTATAATAATTTTTTCGGGAGTAATAATAATTGGGATTTTAGCTTATTTTCTGATTATCAGATCTGAGCCAGTAAATGAATTATATAAATCAAAATACTCTTTACCAAAGGTTTTATATATAACTACAGGTTTGCAGAATGGCAATGGTCTTGTGGCAGAAGGGGTAGTTATTGCCTTACAAACTTTCAATAAGCATGGTGCATTAGTTACCCTGAAATCAAGAGAAGTCCTCCTTTCTCCTAAAAAGCTAAAAAACTATTCAATAATAATTCTTTCCACTGCTATTAATTATCATGATATTGATAGAAAATACTCCCTGACTTTTTTATCCGACACAGAGATAGAAATATTAAGTAAATGGGTTTATGACGGAGGCATTTTGATCGCAGGTGATAATGTTGGAAGAAATTATATGGATGCGACTGACAGATCAAGTATTTTCGGAAAATTAACCCCTGAAAATTGGGGCTTTGGAAAATGCTTCGGAGTGTCGCTGGAAGAGAGAAACATCATGAACTTTAGCGTTGTCGGAAATATTAATGATACAATAAAAGGGACTTTTATTCCACTTAACAAAAAGGAGAAATGGGCATTAATTGTTGATTCAGTTTATTCAAACGACCTAGAAATACTTGGGAATTGGGTTAATCCTTCAAAGAAAGAATCCCCTGCTCTTACAAAAAACAAATATGGTAACGGGCTTGCTTTTCTGTTACCATCATCATACTTGCTTCATCCGGCAAATGTTGGAGGATATTGGAGTGCGAAAAATATAGAACTATTCTTCGAATATATTATTCAGGAATTTTATTCTCAAAAATTGAATGTGATCAAGCTTAATCCCTTGCCAAACGCAAGTAAAAATGCACTTTGTGTTACATTCAATGCAAGAGGGTTAAAAGAAGAGTATCAACGGATCTTTTCATTATTGAAAGAAGAAAATATTAAATCAACATTTTTTGTGAATGGAAATATAAGTGATGAAATTAAAAAGCTACTGAAAGAGAGTAACATTAATTTGGGATCAAATGCATATTCAAAAATGAATTACAGAAATATCGGATTTCCCAACAGCCTCCACGACATTCTTATGAATGAAAATTTCTGGGATAGAAAATTCAAAGGTTTCAGATTCCCATATACTTACAATAGTTCATGGGGAATGCTTTGTCTTGATCAATTAGGTTATATCTTTGATTCAAGCATTGGTGCAGATAATTTAACTCTTTATTATGGAAGTGTTTTCCCATATAATATACCGGTCTCAACATTAAACTATTTCAAATCACTCATACTACTTGAAGTTTCACCTACTTTCCATGACGACTATCACTTTTACCAGAAACTACTTGATGATCTTGAATATACAAAAGAACAGCAGATCAAGGATTCAAGGTTGTTTGAAAAATATTTAGACAATTACTGGATGTACTCAAGCAAACCATATTCCGGTGCAATGGTGTTTATCGGACACCCCATGTACACCGGGTATAGCGATATAACATTAAATCCACTTAAATCATTGATAAAAAAAGTAAAACAAGATGAAGGGTGGATTGTTACAATAGAAGAACTAGCTGATTACTGGCTAAATTTAGAACAACTGACTTTCTGCATAGAGGAAAAATCAAACAAAGTGCAGATCAGTATATCAACTCCAAATGATGATGAAATAAAAGGCATCACTCTTAAGTTTGAGAAAGAGCCTAAAAATATCCATATTAAAAAAGGCAATTATACTTTGCTTGAGCGTGATGATATTTGGTTTTTAATTTTTGATGCCGGTGATGGGCAGGAGGAAATTATTAATGGTTAATGGTGAATGGTTAATGAAATTAATTTTAGTGAATTTTTGTGTGTTAGAGATTTAGTGGCAAAAAAACAATAATATAAACTATGTCCAAACATGGCACCATAAGAAGATATACTCTTATTATCGAGAAGATTGGGAGGAAGCAGTTTCCTTCATTCCAAATAATAAAGGATTATCTTTTTGATAATGGCTTTGAGGATTCAATCAGGACTATTCAAAGAGATATTGAACATATCCGTTTTGAGTTTGGGATAGAGATCCAATATGACAGATCCAGGAACGGTTATTATATTGATGAAGAGAAAAGCATAAATATAGAATCCTTCCTCCGTTTTTTAGAGATTGTGAATACAGCAGAATTGCTCACCGAAAGCCTGAAAGAGAGTAAAGACGCCCTTAATTTTATCTCATTCGAGTCGACAGGAGATCTAAGGGGGATAGAAAATCTTAAACCATTACTTTTTGCTATCAAAAACCATCGCAAAATTTCGTTCTTACATGAAAATTTTGTAAGCGAAAAAAAACGTAAATATTCCGTCAAACCTTATCTTTTAAAAGAATATCAGAATCGCTGGTACCTGGTGGGCCTTATTGGTGGAATAAAAGAGTTCAGGACGTTCGGCATCGACAGAATGTTTGATCTTCAAATTAAGGAGGATACTTTCAATCCCGACTCAAAAGTAAACCCGCTTGAACTTTTCGTAAATACCATTGGCCTTGTATATTCTTCCAGCAAGGTGGAAGAAGTTGTGCTATCATTCACTCCATTACAAGGCAAGTATGTGAAATACCTCCCTCTGCACCGATCACAGGAAATCATTGAAGAGAACGAAAACGAATTTCGTATAAAACTGACAATAACACCAAATTACGAATTCAAACAGAGGATACTTATGCTGGGGGATACAGTAAAGGTTATTGAACCAAAGTGGCTTGTTGATGATATAAAAGAGGCTCTTCAAAAAGCACTGAAAAAATACAAATAATCTTTCCCTCCGACATACCTTGGCGATGTGATGTATTAGTTTGGTTATATAAATTCCAGATAAACATTAGGAGAATTAAATTAATTTTATTATATTTGCTGGCAAATACTAACATTATAGTTAAATAATAACATTAGTGATGGATAATACCAACTTAAAATGG
>JAIOTT010000354.1 GCA_021106655.1 Bacteroidales bacterium | reverse complement strand
TATAAACTGAATGGTCAAAAAAACTTTATCAGAATTTTGAAAGGAAATAAAAGAGCCAGGGAATTTAGTATGAGCCTTGGATATACTTTGTGCGAAAACCAGGAAAATATTGAAAACCAGATGTATGTGCTAACCAAAGAAAGTTTTGAGAAAAAAGGTGCAAAAGTCTTGAAAGCCGTCAATGCTCTTGTTGACACTGATAAAACAGGATACATATACTTTGAAAAGCAGGATTATGAAAGCGGGCTTGCACAGTTCCTGGAACAACAAATAGCAAAATCCCCTGTTTCGGAAACATTTAGATGTGAAGTCACAGATAATGGCAAGGTTTATTATTTCGAAGGATAATGCTTCCTTATTTTTTAAAAAGTGAATACACTTTCCAATACACTGCTGCAAAAACTGACCCTCTGTTTACTATAGCCATTCTAAGTCTGAATGGTAATAAATTAACAAAAAATCCAAATACATAAGATAGTCTTCCGTAAGTCATTCCGGGCATTATGCGAATTATTGTCCACAAAGCAGGTCTTCTGTACTTTCTTTCATATCCAAGCATTTCAGCATACTTCCCAATTACAGCATCAGCAGTTCTAATATCTCTTTCCTTCATCTTCTTCTTCCACAGTCCAACTTTTTCATTGCTGATAGGCTGAAAAAGACTTTTATGATATTTGTCTAGAATTTTGGAAGGATACAACTTATAAACTTCATCCTTCTTTTTATAAAAATCAAATACACCATCGTCAAAAGGAACCCCAACAAATTCGCATAATTGTTTGTAATGATCCCGGCTGTTATTAACAAAATCTTCGTACTTAATGGTAAAAAACTGATCAGGATGTTTTTTCTTTAGTTTCAGAATATTTATTGCCGAATATCTCCATCTGTATGCTATCAGAGGTACTAATGGAGCTTCAAAATCAACTTTTAGTATTGATAAAATATTATCGCGGTAATCGCGGGTTAGGTGAATATATTTTGCGTCAGGAAATGTTTTGAAAATTTTTTTAATATATATTGAATAAACAGGATTCTTATCTCCAAGAGTGATTATTTTGTCTTTATCAAATAATGAATTATTATTACCATACAATAGCCTTATCAAATGCTGGAATGTGGTTTCTCCTTCACATTCCAATAATTCCATTTTTAGTTTTTCAAGATCAATCTGCCAGGAAATAAATTTTCTTTGTTTCTGAACATCCTTATAAAAAGCAATCAGATTTTTCTGATCCCAGTTTCTTATTCCTCCGTATTTGGGAAACAGATTCAGGATTATCGGACATTCAGGTGGAATATTAACATTGGGATGAGCATCAAACAATGTCCTTATCAGCGTTGTTCCTGTACGAGGCCGCCCTATAATAAAGAATATCGGTAATGAATCTATTTTCCCCATTTGGCGAATATCTTGTTTTTTAGGGAGGCTACAAAATTAAAATCTTCTTTCTTATATCCCACTATTTCAATAATCGACATTTTAGTGAGTCTTGAAAAAATAATCAGGAAAGTAATAGTGCCAAGGATATAGCTGACATTTGTTGCCATAGCGGCACCTATTCCGCCATACTTTGGTATCCATATGTAATTAAGAAAAACATTAACTACTAAAGCCGGCAAAAATACATAAATAGCAAACTGAGGTTTTCCCATGCCTGCAACACGACTGTTAAGTATCCGGAAAATGATAAACATCAAAATACCGGGTAAAATCATCTGTACAATCTCTGCACTTGGGATAAATCGTTTACCATAAAGCAAAGGTATTAAATATGGAGTAATAATATATAAAACTATTGCGGCAATTATTGCTATCAAAAATGATATCCTTAGCATACGTGCAACATCACTATTTAATTCATCTTCATTTTCAACATTGGCACTTCTGCTCATAATAACTATTCCCATAGCAAATGGTATTTGCCATAATCTTTCTGCAATGGATACCCCAAGGGAATAATAACCAACCTCACTGAAGGAAGATAATCGCTGAAGTACGAGAATATCTATCCTGTAATTGAGTTGCATAACAAGAAGGGCAATTGCATACACAGCTCCCAATTTTAACATGCTTTTTGCAATCAACTTAATAAATGCTAATCTGATGTGTATTGATCTGTTGATCATTACTAAGGCATATATGGCAACTATAAAATACGCAACAAAAATTGATAATATTACCCCCATCACTGAGAATCCTGCCCACCACACAAAAGCTGCAACAAATATCAGATTAAGAAAAACCGGCATCCATTTCAACTGATTTGCATATCTGAATCGTTCTTTCCCCAGGAAAATACCACGGCTGTATCCAACTGCCAATCTTACCGGGATGGTCAGTAAAGAAAGGATAATTATTGGGTAAGTAAAATCAGAGTTATTGATGAAATAATAGACTATTCCACTTACAATTATGCCAATAGAACTTGTTATCAGAAGTAATGAATATATTGTTGAAACAATGTCCTCTTCATCGAATAGCTTTCTCCCAATATGAAAAATAGCTGACCTGCGTATACCAAAGGTTACAAAGCTGATTACAATTATTGGAACAACATAAACTGATGTATAAAGACCTCTACCTTCAGGGCCCAGAACACGGGAAATAACAATACCTGTCAATAATCCAAGTATAAGAGCAAAAATATTAGAGCTCATCACACTTAATATGTCATCAAAAAAACTTCTCTTAGCCAATGTATTAATTATTTTGTTGTTTCGAACTGCCCGACTTCTTATATAATGCTAATATAATTGAGCCTTTATTCCTTATTTTCATTTTCAGATCATAAGGTAATTTGTCAATGATCATGTTCAAAATTCTTGAGGCCCTGCGTGAAAGTAACAAAGGGAAAATTCTAAGATACAATATAGGATAAAACTTTTTATACTCCCTTGAGTACCCACAAGTTTTTGCATATTTCCCCACTATCATATCTGCAACTTTAACATCTTTTGGTTTCATCTTTACCTTCCACTGACCAACGCTCTTTTTATCAATCGGTCTGAATAAATTTTTATGATATCTTTGTTTTAATTCCTGCTGGGCTTTTGTTCCAAGATTTTCCCACTCACTTTTATGAAAGTCCAATATTGAAGGATCAAAGTCAATTCCGAGAAAACTGCACATTTCTTCTATACACTTTGCAGGAGTTTCAACAAGGTCTTCGTATCTGACGGAAAAAAGAGAAACTGTATTTTTCTTCTGAACTTTTAAAACCTTTTGAACCGATTTTTTCCAGCGGTATGCAATTAATGGTATTATAGGATATGAGAAATCAAACTTCATATAGGAGAGAATCTGATCGCGGTAATCACGTGTTAAATGAATATACTTAGCTTCCGGGAAATTCTTTATAAGTTTGTTAAAATATAAGGAATATTCTGGATTCTTATCACCAAACAATAATATTTCTTTCTTTTCGAAATGAGATATGTAATTCCGGTAAATCGCCCGAATGATCTGTTTTAAGGGTGTTTCTCCAACACAATCGAGTATATCTTTTTCCAGTCTTTCCTCATCAACATTCCATGTGTCAAATTTCCATTCTTTTTTTACATCCTCAAGCAATGTTCTAAGTTGTGATTCATCCCAGGATTTTCTCTTTCCGTATTTCTCAAATAAAAGTTTAATTATCTGGCTCTCCAAAGGAATGATCACATTAGGATGTGCATCAAACAAAGTTCTGAGTAAAGTTGTTCCTGACCTTGGCCTACCAATTATGAAGAAAAACGGAATTGATTTTTGCTCTTCCTTATTCAAGATAAATATTATTAAGTTGTTCTTTTATAGGCTTCGACTCCGCTCTGCCTGACACTGTTATTAGTCACTCTGAGCGGAGTCGAAGAGTATTGATATTCAATTTATCGTTACTTTATTATATTAGCTTGACGATAACAAAAGTATACATTTTCATACGTTTAAAAAAATTCTTTACTTTGTTGACAATTATTAATTCTTGTATGTTTTAAATTACCTGAATGTTATTCAATTCATATCAATATCTCTTGTTTTTCCCTTTGGTGGTGATGTTATACTATGCATTGCCTTACCGGTGGAGATGGGGATTATTACTTGCTGCCAGTTATTATTTCTATATGTGCTGGAAAGTGGAGTACATCTTTCTGATCATTGCCTCCACATTGGTAGATTATTATGCAGGGATAATGATGGGGAAGACAACAAATAAATCCAAAAGAAAAAAATATCTCATTTTCAGCATAATTGTAAATCTAGGAATTCTTTTCAGCTTTAAGTATTTAAATTTTGTTAGCTCCAGTGTAAACGAAGTGTTCAATTATTTCAATATTTTTCAAGATATCCCGATTTTTAATGTCCTGCTTCCTGTAGGAATTTCCTTTTATACTTTTCAAACCCTAAGTTATACTATTGATGTTTACAGGGGAAGGACCAAAACAGAATACCATCTAGGAAAGTTTGCCCTTTATGTTTCATTTTTTCCTCAACTTGTTGCAGGCCCGATTGAAAGGTCATACCGGCTTTTACCACAGTTTAACGAAAGAAAATATTTAGATTATAACAGGGTAGCGAGTGGGTTAAAACTAATGTTATGGGGATTTATAAAAAAGATTGTTATAGCCGACAGGCTTGGTATTTACGCAGGAAATGTTTTCAGCAATCCTGCAGCATATGAGGGAATTCAGATTCATATTGCAAGTGCATTTTTATTGATACAGATATATGCAGATTTTTCAGGATATACTGATATAGCAAGAGGTTCAGCAAGGATAATGGGTTATAGTCTTATGGAAAACTTCAATCGGCCCTTTATTGCAAAAAGCATTTCTGAGTTCTGGAGCCGTTGGCATATTTCAATGACAACCTGGTTTAGGGATTATCTGTTCTATTCCTTTCCATTTAAAAAGGACAGGAAAGTGATCAGATGGAAATGGTACTTTTATCTGATCATAACATTTGTTCTGATTGGACTATGGCATGGTGCTGCATGGACATTTTTTATTTTCGGCCTCATTCAGGGCATTATTATAACATTCGGACAGATCACTAAAAAATATCGTTCCCAATTTCATCATTTCACCGGGCTTACTAAATCCCCCTGGCTATTAAATAATTCTGCGATAGTCATCACTTTTGTTATAAATTGTTTTTCTGCAATCTTCTTCGGAGCAAGATCGTTTGGAGATGTCAGTCTTATGTTACAAAATTCATGGAAACTTGAACATACAGGAAAAACATTTCTTTTGCTAATTAAAAACCATAATGTTGTTTTTGGAATAATATTGATAATTTTTCTTTTTATAATTGAATACCTCCATGCAAAGTATAATCTATTAAACATGCTCAACAAGCAAAATATTATTTTTAGATGGGCGGTGTACTTAATTGCAGTGATGATGGTGCTTATACTGGGTGTATACACACAGGAAGCTTTTATTTATTTTCAATTTTAATATGGTAAAAAAGCTGATCATAAAACTCATTATTTTTCTACTGTTATTGCTGGCAATTAACAGTATTTTTAATTCTCTTTATAAAAAAAAGATGATAATGAACCGCCTGTTTAATTTGCAGGATGAACAAATAGCCAATTATCATGATACATTAAAATATTTAATGATAGGAAGCTCTCATAATACTGTCAATCCTCAAATTATTGGTAAAAGCTTTAATTATGCATCTCCTAATGAGAACTATATCAAAAATTATTATAAGATAAAACTGTTGCTTGAAAATTTAAACATTCATCCTGAATATATCATCATAAACAATGAGCTCCCTTTATTTTCTCCCTTTGCTTCAAAAAGATTTAAATACGATTCTTATTGGGTAAAGCATGTAGATTACTTTGAATTAGCCCGTAAAAAAAATGATAATGACTTTATTTACAAATGGTTTGAAGGCAATTATTTTTCATATGTAGGCAAATACAAAGAAATACTCATGAGCTTGTATTTCAAGTCAGATACAAGCAAGCTAATCAATGGTTACAGGCGACCTGTAGATATAAAAAATTTCGCCGATCAGAAAAAAAGATTGGAATTTGCAAGGCAGAGGGCCAGGCTTTACCTTTCAGACTATGAGCATTTGGATGAAGAAATGGTAATGTACTTTAAGAAAATAATGTCGCTTTGCAAAAGAAATGGTATTAAGGTAATTTTGCTCAGTATGCCTGTTTCAGAAGAATATTATATTGCATCTCAGGAAGTTGTAAATGTCGACCAATTAAATAATGAAGTTGACAGTCTTGTCGGACAATATAAAGATATGGCTATTCAACTAAATTATGAAACGGTTTTCTTTGATCACCCGGAATATTTTTACAATCCCGATCATCTTAATCCGAAAGGGGCAGATAGTGTTTCGAAGATGATTAAAGAGGATTTGGAATATCTTGATAGAAATGACTAAAATGAGCTAGAATTACAAATGACTAAAATTAATTCTAGTCACTTATTCAGAAACCCGAAAAGTTATTTTACGTATTATTGCATCAGATAGAACAATACGCATGCAAATCCCTTTCAACAAACCATACATCTGTG
>JAIOTT010000039.1 GCA_021106655.1 Bacteroidales bacterium | reverse complement strand
TTTGTTATTTTAGTTAGGAAAAAATTGTCATGAGTACTTAAAGCACTTAATATACCTGGAATATTTTGAGTAATTCAATCACATAAGCAGATGATTATGTATTTAAAATACATCTAGTAAACAATATATTATAAAATTCTTTGTTTTTACATGCAGTATTAATTACTTTTGTGCCCTAATTTATGATTCTTTTTTATCTTACCGTAAAATTATGAAAAAAGTCTTTATAATACTTATTACAGTTATATTTACTGTGATGTTAATTTCTTCCTGCAAAACCAGGGAAAAATGTCCGGCATATGGTGAAGCAAAAAAATATCAGGTAGAAACACCGTACCGTTAGCATGTTTGCTGATTTAACTGTTATAAGATCAGCTTTAAAGAATATTTATCTTCTGAAAAATATTTTATTCAATATATTTTTTCCATGCCTAAAGTGATAAATATCCTATTTATCTTAATATTTCTGGGAGTAAGTGTAAGTTCTTTTTCTCAGGAAAATACATATAAAGCAGACAGCAGTATGGGGATCATTCTCCGGAAAGAAATTAGCTGGGGTATTATTGCGCATACTGCTGGTTGGGGTGTTAACTATAGAACAGCAAGAAGAATAACAGCTTTCAGGAAAAGCTCTTTTGAATTTGAAGCTGTTAGTATGAAATCTCCCAAGGAAATAAAGACAATTAATCCCTATTTTAATAATTCGAAAAGTTATGTTTTTGGAAAGTTAAACAATATTTATATTCTAAGGGCAGGTTATGGTATGCATAAGCAAATTAACAGAAAACCTTTATGGGGAGGTGTTGAAGTAAGATATTTTTATTATGGTGGCCTTTCACTAGGACTGGCAAAACCGGTATACTTATACATTTTAAACTTTACATCAATCTATTATGAGTATACGATTTCAACTGAGAAATTTGATCCTGAAGAACATTTTCTTGATAATATTTATGGAAGGGCTCCTTTTACCAAAGGTTTTGGAGAGATGAGTATTTATCCGGGGATCTATTTAAAGGGAGGTTTTAGTTTTGATTTTTCAAGCGCCCATGAAAAAATTCGCGCTCTTGAAACGGGATTTATTCTTGACCTTTATCCCTATCCAATTCCAATAATGGCATTTCGCAATGAATATCATTACTTTGTGTCATTATACTTAAGCTATAGCTTTGGAAAGAAATATAACCGCAGTCTGAAAGAAGCCAAGCAAATAAAGAAATCACAAAAGGATAAAAATAAATAGATCAATGTCATGGCATTGACATACATATTTTTTAACGTTTGTCGATTACAATTTTTGTAACAAATTGCTCACTTCCTTTTTGTAATTTAACAAGGTAAATTCCATTATTAAGATTCTTTAATTTAATCTCCCTGGTATTTTTTCCTTTATTAAAATGAATTTCTTCATTGATGAGGAGCTGACCAAGCAGATCCATTACGCTTAATTGAATATCCATTGGATACTCTGAGTTAAGCTTGATGAAGAATTCTTCGGAAGTTGGATTAGGATATATGTGAATATCAGACTTGTCAAAAATAACATCTTCAATTCCTGTAACTGCAATTTTATAATTCCAGACATCGCTCCAGTCAGAAGTGTCCTGGCTATGAATTGCTCTTACTCTCCAATAATATACAGTAGCACTGTCCAGGCCATTACCTTCAACCTGGTATTCCGTTTGAGTGGCCGGATAGATATCATCAAAGGCATTATTGAAAGCAGGATTGTCAGCATACTGTAATTGATATGAGTTTATTCCTGTAATTAAATCCCATTTCATCACCGGCCTGATGCTTACGTTAGTTGAATTATTTGCAGGAGAGCTTAAAGCCACCTTTTCAACTACTGTGAAATATCTTACATCTGTCCAGTCAGATTCATCATTATCATTTACGGCTTTTGCTCTGAAATAATACTTTGTTCCAAAACTGAGTTCTTCTGCATAATTTATCACGGTATCAGTTACAAATGACATTGGGCTTGCGAATAAAGAATCCTCAGATAATTCGTATTCATAAAAGTTTATACCCGTTACCTCTTTCCATTTAAGCTGTACATTTGGCACCTGCATAGTTGCCTGAGGAAGAGGACCTGTTAGTAAAAATGTTCTAAGAGTAATATAACTCCAGGGTAGGCACCATGAAGAAACGTCAGCAGTTGTATGTCCGGCTCTCACTCTCCAGTAATATTTTGCATCAAATAATAAATGATCGCCATAAACATAAGAAGATGTATCAAGTAGTTTTCCTTCCTGAAGAGCAGGACTGTCAAATAATAGGTTTGTATCAACTTCATATTCATAAAAACTCACTCCTGAAAGTTGGAACCATTCCATTTTAACATCAGGCATTTGCGCATACCCATTATTATTACTTGGTTTATTCAGTGTTACAACATCAATTACTGTAAATGACCATGTATCTGACCAGTTGCTTGAATCAGCTACTCCATACGATTTAACTCTCCAATAATATAGCTGTGCGAAGGTTAACAGATTTCAAGTGGTTGAAGGGGGTTTGGTTGATTATCTGGAAGGTTAAGGTGATTTAATTCCGGGTTTGTATCCTCCCGTTCTTTATATGAGATTGGAGTTTGTA
>JAIOTT010000005.1 GCA_021106655.1 Bacteroidales bacterium | reverse complement strand
GTTGAAGAAGTTGAAGAAACAGTTGTTAGTGTTGATGTCCCTGAAGTAGTAACATCATATTTCTCCCGGCGTTTCCCAAGAGCTGAGGAAGTTGTTTGGGAAGAAATAGGTGATAATAATTACCAGGCCAGATTCTGGTTCAGAGACATTGCCACAAGAACAGAATTTACACCCGATGGAAAACTGGTAATGACTATTACTGAAATGGATCATAAAAATATCTATGCACCTGTTGCAAGATATCTGGATAAAAATTATCCGGATTATAAAGTTGATTATGGTGAGAAAGCAGTCAGGAAAGACAGAAATAATTATTATTATGTCATGATTTACACAACTAAGAAAAAAGTCTTCCCTAAAGAGAGAGAATTGTATTTCGATAGACCCTCCGGCATTCCTTCAGTAATATGAGCAAAGCTAGCTTCAAATATTACTTCATTTCATTTAAACTTGTGGTATTAGTGAGTTTTTGCTCATTCATACCTGAAGTTGCATTTTCCCAGAAAACTACAAAAATCAGATTGATACAAGCCGGATCTATGCAATATGATAAACGCCTTGACGAAAATGTAAAAAGACTTATTGGGGATGTGATCTTTGAACATGACAGTGCATACTTATTATGCGATAGTGCCTATATGCATGATGCAACAAATAACCTTGAAGCATTCGGGAATGTCAGGATAAAAGTTAATGATTCTTTGAATATTTATTCAGATTTATTGAATTATGACGGAAATAATAAAATTGCATACCTGAATAAGAACGTCAGACTCGTTGACAATAATGCTGTTCTTACTACAAACCACTTGGTTTATGACAGGAATACGAAAATTGCTCATTATTATGATGGAGGAAAAATTGTTGATACAGAAAATAAACTTACCAGTTTTATCGGATATTACTATACAAACTCAAAGGAGTTCTTTTTTAAAGATAGTGTAGTCCTTATTAATCCGAAATATACTATTACTTCAGATACACTTATGTACAATACAACATCAGAAATTTCCTATTTTCTTGGACCTTCATATATCACAAGTGATGAAAATATTATTTATTGCGAAAACGGATGGTATAACACGCTGACTGATATTTCACGTTTCAGCAGGAATGCATATTTTCAAAAAAGAGAACAAATTATTAAAGGGGATAGTTTATATTACAACAGGAATACCGGCCTTGGGAAAGCCACCAATAATGTTACTATGATTGACACTGCACAGAATGTTATTGTAAAAGGTAATAATTCAATGTATTATGAAAACGATGGATATTCTTTTATGACCGATAGTGCCACAGCCATACTGATCGATGAGGCCGATTCATTATTTTTGCATGCGGATACACTCAAAGTTATTTTCGACAGTGAACAGCAAGCACAGGCCTTATTTGCATATTATAAAACTAAATTCTATAAAAATGATATACAGGGCAAGTGCGATTCGCTGGTCTATAATTTCCAGGATTCGACGATAACCCTATTTGATCAACCAGTGATCTGGTCGGAAGATAATCAGTTAATTGCTGATACTATCGTCTTACTTACCAAAAATAATCAGATCGAAAAGATGCTTTTAATACATTCAGCCCTAATCATCTCAAAAAATGATACGAATTGTTTTAACCAGATCAAAGGTAAGAATATGATAAGTTTTTTCAAAGACAATGAACTTTATAAGATAATGGTTAAGGGCAATTCCGAAACTATCTATTATGTAAGAGAAGAAGATAATGCCCTGATCGGCATTAATCAGGCAAGATCTAGTGAAATGCTGATCTATTTAGAGAACAAAGAATTTAAGACCATCACATACATCGACAGGCCTGATGCAACTTTATACCCTGAAGAGGAGATCCCACCACAGGAAAGGAAGCTTAAGGGTTTTATATGGCTCGATGAGATAAGGCCAAAGAATAAGTTTGATATTTTTCAAGAGGACTCTCCTGGTAAGATTGAATAATTACTTCTTTGATTTCTTGTCTTCTTCCTGTATTTGCTATTCGGGTCACCCATATCAAAAACAAAATACACTAGTTATGGGTGGGACAGAGCCAAGAATTAATTTTCTTCTAAAAGTGGTGAACACAGGACGGAGCATAAATTGTCAATCGATTAATCAATCATTCCTCCTTGATAATCAGAAAAATATCCTCATCATCTTTTTTCATCAAATATTTTTCGCGGGCGAACTTTTCGAGGTGTTCTTTATCTGAGGTGAGCTCCATGGTGGCAATGCTATCGCTTTTTATTTCTTCAAGATAGTATTGTTTCTCGCTTTGTACATCTTTAAGTACCCGAGTACGCTTGAATTGGGAGATCAGATTATGTGTATCAAAAAAGGAAATCCAGACTAAAAAAGCCAATGTGATAAGGATGTATTTATCTTTTAAGCGGAGAAAGATTTTTTTGTACATGGCAACAGTGAATTTCAGTACAAAGTTAGTTCAATTAGTAGTCAAATATCAAAACAGACAATAATTTATTCACATCTGTATGTTAAAGTCCAAGTTCCTCATGTATCCCTTTCATAGCATCCAAACAGATCACTGCGAAATCCGGCAGGGGTATATCCAGCTTTTCACATTCCATAATTGTTTCGCGACTCACAGATGCGGCGAAGGCTTTTTGTTTCATCCGTTTGGTAATAGATTTTGGTTTTACACTGTGTATTTTCTTATCAGGATAAACAAGGCTTGTTGCAATAATAAGTCCTGTTATGGTTTCACCGGCAGCCAGGGCATGATGAAATAATGTGCTTCGGATTTCTCCATGGGCTTCTTCGTTGTGCATTCTGATAGCATCGATGATCTCCGGGTCAACTCCTTTATTCTTAAGTATCTTTGCAGTTTCCAGCCCGTGAATTTTTGGGTCGGCATTTACCATTTCAACATCAAGGTCATGCAGAAGTCCGGCCATAGCCCATTTGTCAGCATCCTGATCCAGTTTTTCTGCAAGTGCCCTCATCACTGCCTCTGAGGCATAGCAATGCTTTATTAGGTTTTCGTTTTTAATATACTGATGTAAGAGTTCTATTGCTTTTTGTCTGTCCATAATAATTTATAAAAAATTCACGCCAAGCCGCAAAGTCGCCAAGCATAATTAATTGTCAACATATATTAAAATCTTAAATTCTTTGCGTCTCTGCGCCTTTGCGTGAGGAATTAATTAATCTGTCTTTCATTAATGTGCATCTATTCCATGCTGCATATAGATCAGATGTTCCAGAGTTTTTAATATTTCTGTCATATAATCATTTACTGCCCTTACGCTTCCCGGAAGAGAGTATATCAGGCTTTTCCCCATCACACCGGCAATGCCCCGGCTCAGTAATGCATTAGGTTTTTCAATACCATATTTTAAACGGATCATCTCCATCACACCGGGAATCTCTTTATCCAATAATGCTTTTACAACCTCAGGAGTAATGTCCCTCGGGCCTATCCCTGTGCCTCCTGTTGTAAAAATTACATCATTCTCTTCCTTAGCTTTTTTTAATATTCCTTCAAGTACTTTAGCATCATCCGGGATAACCTCATTTGTGATCTTAAAGCGCCATCCTGTCTTTGCGAAAAATATATCAGAAAGCTCACGAATTCTCGGGCCACTTCTATCTTCATATTCTCCTGTACTGGCCCGGTCGCTTAGAGTGATAACAAGAATTTTAAATGTTTTTGGGTGATATGTAAATTTATCAGAGGCTTTTAAAATACCCGGCCTAACTACTCTGCAAAAAACTCCTGTCTTAGGCATCACATAATTTCCTGCATCTTTGAATTTGCTGTGAAATGGTTTTCCTGTTTGAGTAACTTCTATTTCAACATTTCCGGAGCTAAACTTATCAAATCTGTTTATTTCTAAGCTACCTAAACCTTTTAGTGTTATGTTTTCCGAGAACTCTCCATACTTAAACTCCCGGCTACTTGTCAGTTTTCTGAAATGCTCAACATGTGAGATATCAAGCAGACTGATCTGCCTGTTCCATTTTCCTGCATGCCCATCACCCACAATTCCATTCATATCAAGCTGTATTTCCTCAGTGGGATATTTACTTGTACCTCTTTTCTCAGATTTATTTACCGATAAGATTACTATTTCAGCCATGTTTAGTTAATTAGGTATTGTGAGTTGATTCGTTAATTAAGTTAAATGAGTAAGTAAGGAATTAAATCAAAAGAGGTCATTTTAATAACCTAATTAACTATATCCCTAATGCATATCTTTTTTTGTTTTCTCTATAAGCCTGATCGGTCCGATTTCCATCTCCTTATCAACTGCCTTACACATATCATAAATAGTAAGCAAAGCAATATTAACTGTCGTCAGTGCTTCCATTTCTATACCTGTTTTGCCCACACATCTTGCTTCGCTTTCAACACACACTCCTGTCTCTGTTATCTTAGTCTTAACATCAATTTTAGTGATCTGCAATGGATGGCACAATGGAATTAGATTGCTTGTCTGCTTCCCACCCTGTATACCTGCAAATTCAGCAATGCTCAGAACGTCCCCCTTTTTTATTTCATTATTTTTGATAAGTTCAATGGTTTTGGGTTGTAGTTTAATATTACCACTTGCTTTGGCAGTACGCAACTGATCATTTTTATGTCCCACATCCACCATTTTAGCTTTACCTTGTTTATCAGTATGGCTTAGTTTGCTCATATGCCTTAGTTTATAGTTTATGGTTTAAGTTCTGTTTACTGCCACTGCCACTGCTACTGCCACTGCCACTGCTACTTCCCTAACATCTATCCACCTATATTATGAAACTTATTCAGGTTATTCATAGTTCCGCATTCAGGTTTATTTTCCACCGCTTTTTTAATTGCTTGTTCAGCTCCAAGTTCTCTTACGTCATATTCAAGATCATTGAACAGACATGGTTTAAGTTTACCGTTAGCAGTAAGACGAAGACGGTGACATTTCCGGCAGTTACCTCCATCACCTCCTTCAACGACAGAAAAACTGCCATTTTTCAGGTCCATCTGGTGTATAAACCTGACTTCCAGATCATGTTGTATGCAGAACTTTTTTACAGCCTGAGCATCGGGTTCTGCCGATGATCTTTCAACAACACAATTGATCTTAATAGGTAATAAACCTGCTTGTCGTGCAGCTTCAATACCCCTGAACACCTTATCGATGTCACCACCTCGTGTAATATACGAATATTTTACAGGATCAACTGTATCAAGACTGATATTTACTCTATGCAAACCTGCTTCAGCAAGTATCTTTGCATATTTATCAAGAAGGATAGCGTTTGTTGTCATCGACAGGTCCCTGATGCCATCAATTTGGGACAATAAATATATCAGCTCCTCAATATTCTTTCTTACAAGAGGGTCGCCGCCTGTTATCCTTACTTTGTTGATGCCCATGTTTACACCAACATTTACGATTTCTACTATTTCTTCAAATGATAAAATTTCGTGATGCGGTAGCATAGGCACACCATGTTCAGGCATACAATACCTGCAGCGCAGGTTACACCTATCTGTAACTGATATCCTAAGATAATTTATCTGTCTGTTAAATCTGTCGTACATCGATAATTTCTCCCTTTTCCAATAATGTTTTCCCAATAGGGATAGTAAGGATTGCATCAGCATTAACAAGCGAAGCAATATGTGCCGATCCATGATATTTTAGAGGAAAAACCTGTCCATCAGCTATCCTGACCGGAATAATTGATTTTCGTGCTGAGCGTTTCCTTTTATATTCTGCTCCCATTGGAAGGCTAATGACAATAGGTTTATAAACACCGCCACTCATTTTGTAAATTAAAGGCTTCACAAGTGTTTCAAACTGCATGAAGGAAGAAACAGGGTTACCCGGAAGGCCAAAACAAAATTTATCTTTTTTTACAGCAAAGGTTGTTGGTTTTCCGGGTTGAACTGCAATACTTTCAAATAAAAGCTCAAACCCTAATTGCCTGAGAATTTTTGGAACGATATCAAAATCCCCCATTGAGACACCACCTGTAAGAAGTGTGAGATCATTTTCAGAGCTTGCTTTTTCAATAACTTTAAGTAATGCTTTATCAGTATCCTCAGCGATACCATAATAGTTTGGCTGGCCTCCGGCTTTTTCCACCTGTGCAATAAGCTGGTAGGCATTGCTGTTCCTGATTTGTGAAACTTCAGGTTTATATTGAGGCTCAACCAATTCGTTTCCTGTTGAAATGATTCCGATAGTAGGTTTTTTTACAATGAGAGGTGAGGCACATCCAACAGCTGCCATCACTGCAACATGTTGTGGTTTAATTTTTGTGCCTTTCCCAATCACCAGATCACCTGATTTTATATCTTCTCCTTTTTTGGCAATATTGATCCTGGTATCGTCTTTTGTAAGTTTGATTTTATTCTGAGCAATTTCTTCAGTATGCTCAATCATTATTACACAATCTGCTCCTTCTGGTATCATTGCCCCGGTCATAATTTTTGAGCATTGGCCTTTGCCGACAGTATTAACAGGTATTTTACCCGCAGCAATGGTTTCAATAACTTCCAGTTCATTCTTGATGTCTTCCAATCTACAGGCATATCCATCCATTGCAGACTTATTAAAAGGAGGCATATCGACATCCGAGACAACATCCTCAGCCAATATCCGTCCTGGTGAATCCACCAGACTTATTTGCTCTGTGTTCAGACTGCTTGTCTGTTTCATGACAATATCATATGCTTCTTCAAATAAGATCATGAGTTTTGGATTTAATTTATTTATGGTTGCAAAATTAGAAATAAAAAAGGTAATCAGGTCGAAAAATTAAGCCTTCTTCAGCATCTCAGGATAAACCACGAACACAATAAACTTTTTGGCTATACTTATCTCTTCCCATTTATTTGTATGAAAATTTATGCATACAACAGCCGATGTAGGAAGCCAGTCAATATGTTTGTCTGAAAAACAATTTGCAAAATCGGTAAAAGCAGGGTTATGTCCAACCATCATTACTGAATCTGTATTATCTTCCAATTCATAAAGAAGATCAAAAAGACTGTCAGTGGAATATTCGTAAATTCTATCTTTAATAATGATTTTTTCAGGATCGTAAGAAAAGGCCGGAGCAAATAGCTTTGCCGTTTCGTATGCCCTTACGGCATGACTGCTCAGTATGAGATCAACTCTTAATCCTTTTCGCTGAATAAAATCAGTTACATAGGAAGTCTTTTTTATTCCTTTATCCATGAGTGGCCGCTCAACATCAGCTAGTTCAGGGTGTTCCCATGATGACTTTGCATGACGGACGATGTAGAGGATTTTCATGGTCTAGTACGCAAACAGAGGAAACTCCACCATCAAATCAAAAACTCTTTTTCTTACTGACTCAATTACAACTTCATTTTCTATATTACTGATCACTTCGTCAATAAGGTCCACGATTGCTGGCATATGTTCTTCTTTCATACCTCTGGTGGTAATGGCTGGTGTTCCAACTCTTAGTCCGGAAGTCTGGAAAGGAGACCTTGAATCAAAAGGAACCATATTTTTATTAACTGTTATGTCTGCTTTTACCAGGGTATTCTCAACCACTTTACCTGTAATATCAGGGAACTTTGTTCTGAGGTCGATCAGCATAAGATGGTTATCGGTTCCATTGGAAAAAACATGGTAGCCTTTATCAATAAATGCCTGAGCCATTACTTCTGCATTTTTCTTTACCTGTTTAACATAAGAAACGAAATCATTTGAGAGTGCTTCACCAAATGCAACAGCTTTAGATGCAATAACATGTTCCAGTGGTCCGCCTTGAGTGCCCGGGAATACAGCTGAATCAAGTAATGAAGACATTTTCCTGATTACACCTTTCTTGGTTGCTTTTCCCCATGGGTTGTCGAAATCTTTTCCAATAAGTATTAATCCACCTCTTGGGCCTCTTAAGGTTTTGTGGGTTGTAGTTGTAATAATATGGCAATGCGGCACAGGATCATTAAGAAGTCCTTTTGCAATTAGTCCTGCCGGATGGGCAATATCCGCCATAAGTAATGCACCTATCCTGTCAGCTATTTTACGCATACGTGCATAATCCCAGTCGCGTGAATAAGCTGAAGCTCCGGCAATGATAAGTTTTGGTTTTTCCCTGAGTGCGGTTTCCTCCATCATCTCATAATCAATAGTTCCTGTCTCCTCTTTTACACCATAAGCAACAGGTTTATAAAGTATTCCGGAAGAATTAACAGCAGACCCATGTGATAAATGTCCTCCGTGTGAAAGATCAAGTCCCATGAATGTATCACCCGGCTTAAGAATTGTCATTAACACAGCCATATTTGCTTGTGCTCCTGAATGAGGCTGAACATTTGCCCATTCAGCCCCAAAAAGTTCTTTTGCGCGATCTATAGCAAGCTGTTCAGTTTCATCAACATTTTGGCATCCGCCATAATAACGCTTTCCGGGATAACCTTCAGCATATTTATTTGTCATTACTGACCCCATAGCTTCTAACACCTGATCGCTGACGAAATTCTCCGATGCAATTAATTCAATTCCGTGTAATTGCCGTTTTCTTTCTTTTTCAATAATATCAAAAACTGCACTGTCTCTTTTCATATTGTTAATTTTATATTTATGGAAAATGTATTTGAATCCGGCCTCAAAATTATAAAAAAATATTATAATAAAAATTGCGTTAAATTAGCCGTAAATTTAAATTTATTAATGAACCCCATTTGAAATAGCAACAACTTTAAATACTCTAAGTACTCAAGGCATTTTAAGTACTTCTTTTATTATGATAGAATTCGATAAATTAATATTAGATAACGGACTAAAGATCATTGTTCATAAGGATAGTTCGACCCCAATTATTGCAATGAACATTTTGTATAATGTTGGAGCACGTGATGAGGATCCTGAGAAAACAGGATTTGCCCATTTGTTTGAACATCTTATGTTTGGAGGATCCCGCAATATTCCTCAATATGATATAGCTATTAACCGTGCCGGTGGTGAGTATAATGCTTTCACAAATAATGATATTACAAATTATTACTTAACACTGCCGCAACAAAGCATTGAAACAGCATTCTGGCTGGAATCCGACAGGATGGATGACCTTGCTTTTTCTTCTGATAGCCTGAAAACCCAAAGAAATGTAGTAGTTGAAGAATATAAGCAATCCTACCTAAACCAACCTTATGGAAATGTATGGTTATTGTTAAGGCCTCTGGCATATCTTGTGCATCCGTACCAATGGCCAACAATCGGGAAAAATATTTCGCATATTGAAAATGCTGTTATGAAGGATGTGAAGGACTTTTACAGGAAATATTACTGTCCTGATAATGCAATTATGACTATTGCCGGTAATATTGAGACATCAGAGGTTGAAAAACTTGCCCGAAAGTGGTTTGAACCAATAAAAAAGACAAAGGATTATAAACGGGAGCTTTCCAAAGAACCTGTACAAATATCTCACAGAAAGCTTGAAATTACATCAAAAGTTCCTTTTGATGCCATTTATATAGTCTTTCATATGTGTAAACGCTCTGATCCGGAATTCCAAACTGTCGATCTTATATCTGATATTTTATCACAAGGCACTTCCTCACGCTTTTACCAGCAACTTATTAAGGAAAACCAGCTTTTTAGCGAAATAAATGCATATATCACAGGAGAACTTGATGAAGGACTTTTTGTTATCTCCGGTAAGCTGATGAAAGGAATATCTATGCAGGATGGAGAGAGTGCAATCTGGCAACAACTGGAAAACCTGAAAAATACATTGGTAGACGATAAGGAGCTGCAGAAAGTTAAAAATAAAATTGAGACTCTGCTTGCTTTTTCTTCTATGAGAGCATTAAATAATGCCATGAATCTTTCCTTTTATGAACTATTAGGTGATGCAAGTATGTTAAATCTTGAGGTATCAAGGTATCTTGATATTACAAGGGAAGACATAAGAGAGCAATCCAACAAAATCTTAAATGAAAATAACTGTTCAACATTATATTATTTAGCTGAATGATGAGTAATAAGGCTTCGACTCCGCTCAGCCTGATAACCCAATCAGTCACTCTGAGCGGAGTCGAAGAGTAGCAAGCACGAATAATATTTTATACTGACAGACAACTTTTTGAATTATATTTCTGTCTACTAAATAACGGTGAAAATTGATGATTTCGGATGAAGAAATAATTAAGGGTTGTATTAATGGAGATAAGAAGTTCCAGCACCTGTTATACGAGAAGTATGCCTCAAGCATGTTGGGAGTATGCATCAGGTATTTCAAGGATACAGAAGAGGCTGAGGATGCCTTGCAGGAAGGCTTTATCAAAGTTTTTAAAAATTTAAAAAAATTCAGGTTTGAAGGCTCCTTTGAGGGATGGATCAGACGGATCATGATAAATACAGCACTTAACTATTATAGAAGTAATCTGAAACATTATTTTCACTCTGATATAACTGAAAACGAAAATAAGATAGTTTTTGATAAAGATTTTAATCAAGATTTCTATGTAGAGGATCTTTTAAAAATTGTTAGGGATCTGCCTCCAGGATACCGGATGATCTTTAACCTTTTTGAAATTGAAGGATATAGTCATAAAGAAATAGCAGCGCAAATGAAAATATCTAAGAATACTTCGAAATCACAACTTTTAAAAGCAAGAAAGCTATTACAGAAAAAACTCACTCTACTTAGTAAACATGAGAACGTTGAAGTAAGATAATGAAGAATAATTATAAAGACATAGGCGATATTTACAGGGAAGCTTTTAAAGATTACAGTAAAAAACCTTCAGCTAAAACCTGGGAAAATATTGAAGCAAAATTGACAAAACCAGTTTCAGTAACATCTGGTTTGTTGAAGAATAACTATTTTATTGCATTTTCTTCAATGTTGATAGTGGCAGTTATTGTATTTATTGTATTGAGGAACACTAATTCAATCGAAGAATTAAATATTGCAGATCCTATAGAAAATGTATCTGTGATTGCAAGTCCTGAGAATGAAGAAATGGCAGCAGCAGTAGCAGTTGAGGTAGAACAGGAATTGACAGAATCTAAAACTAAACGAAAAACTATAGAGGCAGAAAAAATTATTCCACCAGCTGAACAGAAAGATGATGTAGAAGTAAATCTTAAATCTGAACAGAGTGAAAGCCAGCAGGAATTATCGCAAAGTACACCTGAAATATCTACTGACAAAACAGAGCAAATTTCAAGTGAATCTGATATTGTAAATAATGATGCCTTAAATGCTGCTGAAAAAAATATTCCGAATAAAAGTACTACCACGGAAACAGGAATATTGGAGCAGGAAAAACCAGTAGAAGAAACAGAAAAAACTGAGGATATCATTGAAGATGTCCCAATTATTCCAATTGAGTTTCCTTTGGATCAAAAAATATGCAGGGGTGAAAAGGCGAACCTGGAAGTTAAAGGGGGCATAACTTATAAATGGAATAACGGTGAAGAGGGTAGCTTGATAAGTATTAACCCTCTGGTTACAACAATATATGCGGTTACTGTTACGGATGCCGGCCAGAACCTGCATTATGGAAGTATTATGGTGGAAGTATATGAGTGTTCACCATTGTTTGTACCTGATGCATTTACACCAGATGGAGATGGCTTAAATGATGTATTTATTGCTAAAGGAACAGATATAATTGAATTTGACTTAAGAGTGCATTCACGCACCGGTAAAATGATTTTTGAAACCAATAATATTAACATTGGGTGGGATGGTAGGATAGATGGGAAAATGGCTCAACCAGGTGTGTATTTTTACACCATCAGGTTTGTTGATTCATTGAAAAAAGTTCATAATCTGAATGGACACCTTACGCTACTAAGGTAAAAGATAAAATAACCATCTGCTTATTATTAGGTGACTTTGGATTGAATATTTTGGCATTGTAAGAAAATTGATAAGGGAAGAATGGAATACAGGAATATTGTTTTTACTTTTATTCCAGTATTCCATTCTTACAATATACCTGATTATTTACACATAAACCTGAAAAAAGAACATACATAAGATTTTTTGCTAATTGCATACTTACAAAAACATAATGCCTGAGGTTAAAACTCCTGATATAAGAGGAATAAACCTTAATGAGCCTGCATTGTTCAGGCTTGATAATGGTATACCTGTATATATTATTGATAGTGGTAAACAGGATTTAATAAGACTTGAATTGATATTTAATGCTGGATACTATGTGCAATCTGCCCCACTACAGGCCCTTACAAGTGGCATGATGATGAAAGAAGGCACTTCAAATTATAGCTCAAAAGAAATTGCTGAAACTGTCGACCATTATGGAACCTATTTTGAAACTCTGATAGATCAGGATACATCATGTTTATGCTTGTATTCTCTATTTAAGAATCTCGAAAATGTTCTTCCTGTTTTAAAGGAGGTGGTCAGGAATCCGGTTTTCCCCGAGGAAGAGTTATCAGTTTTTATTGCAAAAAATAAACAACAGTTTATTATTCATAGTAAAAAAGTAGAATACCAGGCGAAAGTTAATTTTAATTCCAATATTTTTGGATATGATCATCCTTATGGTAGAAAAGCAGATTTGAAGGATTTTGATCTGCTGAACAGAGATCAGATTATTGATTTTTATAAAACAAATTATTCTTCCTCAAACTGTAAAATATTTATTTCAGGGAAATCAGCTACTGATACTCTAAGCCTTCTTAATACTCATTTTGGCGGGGATCATTGGAATATTAATTATGATACGAATCATAATGCAATCAGGCAAAATCCAGTAACAGAAAAAAAACAACTTATTCATAAAGAGGATGCACTACAGTCAGCTGTTAGAATTGGAAAACCCTTATTTAACAAGCTACATCCTGATTATAGTGGATTAAGGGTTTTAATGACAATATTGGGAGGTTATTTCGGTTCCAGGCTGATGACTAATATAAGGGAAGACAAAGGATATACTTATGGTATAGGCTCCGGAATGGTCTCATTGTTGAATGGTGGATATATGTTTATTTCAACAGAAACCGGGATTGAGCATACATCAAATACACTGAAGGAAATTTATTATGAACTGGATAAATTGAGAGAAGAATTTGTTTCACCGGAAGAGCTTGATCTTGTGAAAAACTATATGCTGGGTGAAATGCTTCATAATTTTGACGGACCTTTTGATCAGGCCGACAGATACAGGTCTGTGGTTGATTATGGCCTTGATTTTAAATATTACCGAAAAAGTATTGATGATATTCAAAAAATTGAGATTTATGACCTGAAACAACTTGCAGAAAAATACCTTGATCCTGGCTCTTTTTATGAGGTAATTGCGGGAAAGCTGTGATGTTGACTTTAGATAATATTTGGTTTTTAATATATTATATATAATTTTATAGCAAAATTTAAACACTTTAAAGATGAAGAAGATATTTATTTCTTTATTGATTTTTATTACATCCTTAACCTATAGTTACTCTCAGTGTGCAGTTACTATTATGGTAGATACAATACCTGTTGACACTTTGAGGATATGCCTTGGTGATTCAATTGACCTTAACGCAGTTGGTAATTGTAATTATCTTATGTTTAATGATTTTAATAATGGTACTGTTGGAACCGGATGGTATTCAAATGCCACTCCAATGTTCAATAATCCATGCCCACCACTTTTGCCTCCTGCCACAGGAATTGTTTGCTGGATCGGATCTGCAACAAACTTCCCGAGAGAGTTGACAACTGTGGCATATGACCTCTCAGGTGTTGGATATACTATCGAATTTGATATGAAGTATGGTGATATTTCTACTGCAGTGAATTGTGAAGATCCCGATGCTCCTAATGAAGGAGTATACCTGCAGTATTCTATCGATGGTGCAGTTACATGGAACACTATGCATTACTGGCAACCTAATAGTTCTATTTCCGGCCCTTTATACACATGGACTCATTATCTGGAAACTGTACCTGTGGTTGCATATACTCCTTTTACGCAATTCAGATGGTTCCAGGATCTTACTTCTGGCTTTGAATGGGATCACTGGGGAATTGATAATGTTGAAATAAAAGGAGTTAGTACTCAGATCGTGAACTGGTCAACAGGGCATACCGTTTTTGATCCTCCTCCAATGTACCCAGCACAAACAACCGATATTACCTGCTATGTGATGAATGTCATTAATGGTGACTTTGCTATTGATTCAGTGCATGTGATTGTTGGTAATCCATTGCCTGACGCCGGGCCTGACACAATAGTATGTTTTGGCGATACTGCATATCTTAGTGCTAGTATTCTTAACCCTGCTTCCTATTTATGGAATACAGGTGATATTACCCAGTCAATAGCTG
>JAIOTT010000457.1 GCA_021106655.1 Bacteroidales bacterium | reverse complement strand
TGGTGAATTAAGTAAGGTGTTTAATTCTGATGAAAAGGAATACATTGAAACGTTAACAAGAATTATTCAACTATTCCCAGATCCTGCGCTCGAAGCTCAAATAGCTTTTCAAAAAAAAACAACCATATTAAGAAAGCAAAAGAAAGAGGATAATTATTTAATCAACGAACTAAAAAAAGACGAACGAATAAAAAACGGCAACTGGGATGATGAAACGTTAAATAGCAAGCTAAGCCAGTTTATGAAGCCTCATACTCAGGTTATGGATAAGGCACAAAAGGTTCCAGAAAAAATGTCTTTTATCAAACTTATTATTTGGGATGAGGAAGCATCTGTTTTAATTAGGGATTTTGAATCGGAAGTGAATAATAATGTTATAAAAACAAAAAGCCAATGGGGAAGCTTTGATTTTAATAGCGAGGAATATGACGTCATAATTATCCTTGCAGAACTGAATTGGGGAGCCCCACCTTATTTGCAGGATTTTTATGGAATCGAGGTAGCTAAATCATTAAGAAAAAATAATTTTCACCAACCAATAATTTTTGTTTCATCAATCAGTCAAGAAATAATCTATAAAAATGATAAAAAAAGATACATTATCAACACTATAGGTCATAAGGTTATTGGATTACATAAAGGGAAATTGAGTTGGGAAACAATGGAGTCTGAAATGATATTAACTTTAAAGAACAGAAACAAAATCCCATTATTGAATGAAGAAGAGTTATCATATATAAAGATGTTATATTGTGAAGAGGAAGGTATTATCAGAACTATTATTCATGATATGCGAAAGTTGATAGCTGCAAGCGATATTAAAGACAAGATTGTAAAAAGTCTTGAACAAATCTATTCAGTTTATAATGAGAACTCTTCAGCAGCAATTAAAACATTCAATGCGAAATTTAATAAAATTAATGAGAAGAATCTCAAAAATGCATTTTCCTATATTGAAGAAATTGGAGAATTACTCATATCTAATTATAATAATTTTGATGGGTCTAAGACTAAAGATATTAAAGAAGATTGGAGTGTATTGCTTTTAGATGATGAGATTACAAGTAAAAAATCTGATATTGATAAATTATGTGAAACCCTTGAATTAAAAGTCAAGCAGGTATACAGAGCAACTAATGCCGTAGATGCATCGATAATTCTACAGAGTGATTTTGTAAATGAAAATAATATCAGAGTTGTGATTGCTGATTATCATTTACAAAATAAACAGGGAACTCTTGCGACTGATCAAGAAATACAGGGTTTTTCCTTCTTGAAAAGGATTGTTCAAAGTGGAAGGATTTATGGATTAATAGGGCTCTCTGGCCTACCAAGAAGATTTCTTATGAAAACCTTTAAGGTAGGTAATATCGATGTTTTTTACAAGGGTGATTATTTGCAAAATAACGATAGTATTGGATTATTAAGTGAAGAAATACTACAACTTGGGAATGAAGTTGAACAAACTATTTATTCATTACCAAATAATCAAAATTGGGAACTTTTTTATAAAAGTAAATATATCGAGCACCGGAATTCGGTAGGTTATAGAAGAAGAGAACGAAGCATATCAGAAAGGTCTAACTTTTGGATTGAAAAATATCAAGAACAAATTGAGAATGAATATTTGTTAGCTGGACTTGGAAGTAAAAAAGTGAAAAAATCATTTGAAAATTTTGAATTAGCGTGTTCAAGTCGAAGAATTGCTTTATGGCTTAGTCAAAAAGGAAAGAACAAGGTTGGATTACCTTTAACAACTTATGAAATAGCAGAGTTATTGAAAGGAAATGTGAGTGAAGAAATGGCAAAACAAGTTACAAGTGTGCACCTTGCTTTAAGATTAGATGATTTTCCAACAAATATGACTGTTGAGGAAAAGAATTGGTTCCATTTTCAAATGAATGTTCCAATATATATAGAGTTAAATCTGCTAAAAGAATCTTTTAATAACTTGAGTATAATAATTCAAAAATATATTAATAGTACTGAACAGGATCTTGGCATTAAGGATAAAATAAGAAATAATAAATTAGAAGTCTCTTATAAAGGCGTAGATACTTTTACAGTTATCTTTGATGGAGATTTTAAACCCTACATCCGAGCATATACAGACTTGCTTATATTGACACATTCAATTTTTCCTAAAGATTTTAATGATTTTACGGAATCAAAGTTACATATATTTAGGTCATTAGCACGGGAATTAAGAATGCAATTGGAGAATTCTGAAGGGAAGCTAATGTTTCCTGCAAGTGATATTTTGAGGAAATTTTATACCAACCATATTGGTAAAATTCTTGGGATATTAAATAAATTGATTGATCCTCCAACTGAAGAAGAGGGTGAAAGATTAGATAAAATATTTTCAATGCTCAGGCAAAATTCCTATCCATCTTGGGATTCTCCTTATTTAAATGAGTATACTGACGCTCTTATTTTTATTAATGATAACAATATTGATATTAGGAGTGTTGATAAAGAATTTTTTATTAATGAGTTTAGGAAAAACATGAGCAAAATTGAATCTTATGAAAAGCAGAGAGATATTAGAGAAGGCATGTCTCTTGAGCAACATGAAAAAATTCGAGCAGCAAAAGCAAAAAAACAAGGTGGCAGTAATCTTCTTAGTGACGAAGATTAATAATGTTGTGAAAACCACTATCCATATTAATTAATTAATTTTAACTAACTCCCCATAACTATTTCCTCCTATTATTATATAGGGGGAATTTTTTTATCGTGTTGATATGAATTATTCCGAGATATCAATTTTCAAAATTTCAAATCTATGGAAAACAAGTTAAAATTTCAGAATGAGCAGCAGCCAAATCATTGTTTGCAAGATGATCATTCAGCAATCTCTGATGTTAGAAAGAAATTGGATCGTGAGTTCGAAGCTGATAATAAGGTTATGAACTTTTACAGAGCTGCAAACCGCAGGCATCTGAAATTAAATAAATTGATGAAAGAATATTACAAGATCAGTTAACTAGTCTTTCCTTATGAACTCAAATACAACCATTGAATTTTTCTCTGGTTGTAAATATAATTGAATAAAAACAGAGCCCAAAGAATTGCTTCTTTAATTTTCTTTAATAATCCTCTGAAGTTATTTGATGAAGTAAAGGAAAATCCCAGGCATAGGTTTATGTTTTTGACAAAAAATCCGAAGAGATACCTTGAACTCCAATTTCATCATTTTCCTGAAAATGCCTGGCTTGGCACTACTGTTAATTCTAACACGGACAAGTCCAGAATTGAATGCCTTTCAGGGTTGCCAGAAAGTGTGAAAAAGTATGTTTCTGTGGAACCACTACTGGGATTATGCAATGAAATGAACTTTTCAAATATGGATATGGTTATTGTTGGCGCAATGACAGGACATGGTGCAATTGTACCACAAAAAGAATGGGTCCAAAGCATAAATGCGGACAACATTTTCTGGAAGGATAATATTAAAAAATATCTTTAATAATCTGATGATAAGATGTCAGACTGTGATAAACATAAGATAAACAGTAATAACAGGAAATACTTTGGTATCAAATTCAAGGAGGACTTTCCACTGGATGATAAAGGGTGCAGGGACCTGGCAGAAATTCTTCTTATCAACCCGAATATAGTCGAGTAGACCGGGGGAGTTTCACCCCCAGCCGCTCACAGCACCGTACGTGACAGTCTCCCGTCATACGGCTCTTCTTGACAGACTTAACTCCTAAAACCATATTCCCAATGAATAAAAGTATTAGGATAAGAAGCAATGACTCGTTTCATTAAACCATATGAATGTCCATATGTTTTCAACCTGTACTTATTCCTGAACCATCGGGCAAGTCGCTTATTCAGTCCTCTGAACAAGGTTTGCATTTCTGATATCCTGAACTTTCCGTAGTAGTTAATCCATCCTCGGATTTTCGAAGCTAAGGCATTAGCTAAGAAATGGATATCTTTATCAATCCATTTGTGTATAGCTAATTTCTTAATTTCTCCAAGTATCCGTTTTTGGCTTTTCTTACTTATGGATGGTCTAAATCCCCAAAATCGCTGTCCATCTGAACGTGAACATTTTCTTGGCTTAAACGTAAATCCAAGAAAATCGAATGACACTGGTACATCTTTGTTTTCCTTGTAAAATCGAGCTGTTCGATAACAATAAACTATTTTCGTCTTTTCTTTGTTTAACTCCAATGAATACTGCTTCATTCGTTCTCGTACTTTATCAAGGATATACTCTGATTGTTCAATACTGCGTGTGTGGATGATTATATCATCGGCGAACCTTTCAAAAACTACATGGGGTTGTGTTGTACTTAACCAACTATCAAATACCTCATGCAGGTAAATGTTCGATAATAATGGACTGATTACTCCCCCTTGTGGACTCCCCTCTGTTCTCTTTCTTTCCGTACCATCTTCCATTTGGACAGAAGCTTTCAACCATCGTTCACAGTACATCAGTATGTGTCTTTTGTTCGTAACTTTGCGTAGTATACGCATCATTTGTTCATGGTCAATGTGATCAAAGAACCCTTTAATATCAACATCTACAACATACCACCGTTCCCAGCAATTGCAGGCACATTGTTCAACTGCCTCGTGCTGGCTTTTGCCAGGACGATATCCGAATGAACTAGAATGAAAAGTGGGCTCAACGATCTTTTCAAGTTCTGCCCTTATTACATCCTGTCCTACCCGATCTATTACCGTAGGTATGCCTAACCTACGATCTTTTCCTTTTCCTTTGGGTATCTTTGCTTCTCGTACCGGTGGTGGAAAATAACTACCACTGGCTAATCGATTCCATAAGGGGTATAGATATTTGCGTGGATTCTTATCAATATCGGAGATGGTAATGCCATCTATTCCGGCACCTTTTCCTCCTGTCCTGATGCGTTTCCACGATTCCCATACCTGTTCCTTACTTATGGGTTGTGTCTTTGTCTCTAACCCGAAAATCATCCTCTTTTTAAGTTGTTT
This sequence comes from Bacteroidales bacterium, assembly GCA_021106655.1. Classification (GTDB taxonomy): domain Bacteria; phylum Bacteroidota; class Bacteroidia; order Bacteroidales; family SMBSF77; genus SMBSF77. Next base: position 596 of record JAIOTT010000457.1, on the reverse strand, counting down.
TACATGTTATTGACTGTCAAGCTAACCCCTTCGCTCCGCTCCCATTACAGAAGTTTCATCACTACTACGAGTTAGTCCGCCACCGCCTGATGCTTCTCTACTTTTAGCCTAACGCTGTTTACGCTTGTACTGTTTCGATTTGCATCATCAGACGACTTCCCCAGTTCCATAATCAAGCCCTTATATAAGTCCTGCTGCCTTTATACCGAGCGCCAACACAGGCCGTGTATCTCACAGGTCAACCCCTGTACTTATCCCCGGACAGACTAAGGAACCCGGGTTTCTAGCGCTGTCTACTTAAATTTCGATACCTCATCGACAGTTCACTTGCGTTCAGCTCTTATATAATTACCTGAAGTGTTTCTTTCAACACCCCTTTTCCCTGACCGCTCAACACCTCCCGCGTTAACGGAAAGCACCGCAGGGTGGTTTGGCAGATACTCCTGTTAGTCCCTGCCGGTGGATCAATTCTACTACTCATTGTTTCTTCATGGCTTTCTGTGAGACCTCCGTTTATCTATAACAGCTCGTTTCTTATCATGTTGATTCAATTTGTTTGCAGCCCACCATCTTGATTATAGCAAGCTCACTTATAT
>JAIOTT010000109.1 GCA_021106655.1 Bacteroidales bacterium | reverse complement strand
CCTGCGAGTATTTTAGTAACTGAAGTTGGAGTAGGTACAGCCACCATGACTATTGGCACTTTGCTCGCCAAATCCACATCTGGAGCTGAATCAAATACTGCTACAGGTACACTTGAAGCTGGAGGAACAGAGCAATTTACTATTGGTGGTACACTAACTGTTACGGCAGCGCAGGTTGCAGCAGTTTACGAAGGAACATTTGATGTAACAGTTGCTTACAACTAAATTGGAATTCTGAGAAAGGGGAAGGCTCGGATTCAGCGTTTTCCCCTTTCATTCAGAAATTTGAGACTTGTATCGGTCTCTATAATCATTAAAAAAAAACAATACTATGCAGAAAATATTATTGCTAATGCTGATTCCACTGCTGGGTTTAAGTATGCAATCCATAGCCCAGGGAGACTTGATGATAACACCCAAGCGTGTGGTGTATGATGGCCATAAACAAAAAGAGAAACTCAATCTTATAAACACAGGAAAGGATACAGCCACTTATTCCATCTCATTTCTTCAATACAATATGCAGGAAGATGGAGGTATGGTAATTATTGATAAGCCTGATTCGGGTCAAATGTTTGCAGATCCTTATCTGAGGATTTACCCCCGTACAGTGACTTTAGCTCCTGGTGAACCACAGGTAATCTCGTTACAATATCGGCGTAAACCTGATATGTCGGCAGGCGAGTACCGTTCGCATTTATACTTCCGGTCAGAAAAAGACTACAATCCTCTTGGTAGGATTAAATCCAAAGATTCAACGAAATTAAGCGTTCAGCTAATACCTATTTATGGTATTAGCATTCCGATTATTATTCGTTCAGGCGAAGTACAAGTAAATACTACACTGAATAATCTACATCTGGATGCTCTGAAAGAAGAAGCACAAACCATTACATTAACAATAAACAGAACTGGCAACATCTCAATATATGGGGATATACTCATTCAATTTATTCCGAAACAAGGTAAATCACACCAAATTGCAGCAGTGAGGGGTGTAGGAGTTTATACGAACATTAACAAAAGGAATATTACAGTAAAATTAAGTAATACTTCAGGGGAGCCATTTTCAAACGGCAAACTGAAAGTGCAATATGTAAGTAATGAAAAAAATAAACGTGTTGTTTATTCGGAAGCGGAACTGGATTTGTAGGCGTGAACATTACCCTTCAGACGTGCAAATATGATGAAGAGTCTTTAGTAAAAAGTTAATAAAGGAAAGGATAGGGTCATGAAAGTCTTGGGCAAGAATAAGTGGGTTTTAAATGTGTTGTTTTTAACAATTGCGCTATTGGTTTGTGTCAGCTTTTCGTATGCACAACCCGGTTTGCCACAAAGAACAGTTACGGTACAAGCAACACAGGACATTGATTTTGGAACATTTTATGCAACCAGCTCAGGTACAATTACGGTTGATTGGATGGGGAATGTTTCAACCACAGGTGGTGTTGTTTCATTATCAGGTTCAGGTTCACATCCTGCTATTTTTGAAATTAAACTATGCCAGGGGAGAGATGTTACCATAACATATGATCCTACAACAACCTTAACCAACGGAGCACCTTCTCTTACCCTGAACGTTGGTGATACTGAAAAAGGGCCCAGCGGCTCCACTTTCGAAGTAAATAATGATTGTAATTTTATTACAACCCTAAGGGTTGGTGGTACACTTGAGGTTCCCGGAGGTTCACCGGCTGGGACTTATACAGGGAGTTTCGAAATAACTTTTGATCAGGAATAATGAGTGTAAACAAACTTAATACTGCAAAGTTTTTAAAGTGTATATCTGATATACATCGTAGTATTGGTTTGCTGATACTCATTTTTATTATTTTCTCGTCAATTAATGTTAAAGCAGCCGATCTTGAAATTGAAGTGAGTTTACCTCCTATTATCACTTATGATGAAGTTCCGATTGAGTTTGAAGTTAGTGGTTATTTAAGATTTGAGACAGATGTTATTATTACCGAAAGCAACAGGGTTTACATTAATATTGAAGATCTGTTTAAAAATCTCGGTATTTCTTGTGTTGCTGAAAACGATGGTAACCAATTGTTTGGATTTATTGAAAATGAGAATAAGAAGTATAGTATAGATGTTATCACCTCTCAGGTTATAATAGAAAATAATACGATTAAATCTAAGAATGGTATTATTAAAGAGTTGGGGGCTATTTATCTGGAATCCACCATTTTAGCCAAAGCGTTTGGAATTACCATCATATACAATGCCCGTAGCTTGTCAATAAAACTAGCGGCAAATTTTGAATTGCCTTTTGTTAAGCAAATGCGGCTGGAGCAAATGCGACAGAATGTTGCGAAGCTGCAGGATAGAGAAATTGTAGCCGATACAGTAGTTAAAAGAGACTATCATCTATTTAAATTTGGTATGATCGATTGGTCAATCAATTCTTCTCAAACCATAAATGAAAGATCGAGTAATAGATTAGGATTGGGTGTTGGAACAGAATTGCTATATGGGCAGGCTAATGTATCGTTATATTATGACGATAGATATAAGTTTCTCAATCGCAACCTTTTATATGACTGGCGCTGGGTTAACAATGATAAGAACATTATTAAGCAAGCGCAGTTAGGGAAAATATCGTATCAGTCCATTGCGTTTATAGGTTCGCCTGTGGTAGGTGCAGCTATTAATAATTCGCCTAACACCGTGAGAAAAGCGAACGGCTTTTATACTATTAATGAGTATACCGAACCCAACTGGACAGTTGAACTTTACATTAACGATGTTTTGGTTGACTATACTGAAGCAGATGCTTCGGGCCTTTTTGTTTTTAAAGTGCCAATTGTATATGGTTACACAACAATTAAACTAAAGTTTTATGGTCCTTTAGGCGAAGAGCGTAGTGATGAACGCAGCATGAATGTACCTTTTACATTTATGCCTGCCAAAACTTTCGAATACAGTGTTAGTGGTGGTTTTTTGGAAGATGGTGAAAAAAGCCGTTTCGGGCGGGGAGATTTTGATTATGGTGTAAACCGCTATATTACCGTTGGTGGTGGTGTCGAGTATCTGTCGAGTATAATAAATTCTCCTTTTATCCCATTTGCCAAAGCAGCTTTTCAACCATTCAGTAAATTGGTTTTTAACGTTGAATATGCATACGATGTCAGAATGCAAGGTTTATTAAGCTATAATTTTGGAAGAAGTGCTTTTTTGCAAATTGATTATGCCAACTATGTTGAGGGTCAATTGGCAACACGTTTTAATGCGAATGAAGAACTAAAAGTAAGACTTACAGCCCCTTTTAGAATGAATAGAGTTTCAGGATTTGCCAAATTGAATTTTAATCAACTTGTATATGATAATGCTTTTAATTTCAATCAGTTTGATGCTGTATTATCGGGCTATTATAAAAATTTCAATGCCAATTTATCTACCCTTGTAAATTGGGTTGGTAAAAATGATCCGTACATCACTACTAAACTATCACTCTCATACCGTATGAGAAAAGGTCTTGTTTTGCGCTCAATGGCTGAATACAACATAAGTGACAGCGAGTTTTCAAGATACAGCGTAGAATTAGAAAAGAGGGTAGCTAAAGCAGATTTTTCAGTTTCATACGAGCGAAATATAGCGTTTAAAGTTGATATTGTGTCTGTGAACTTCAGGTACGATCTACCATTTGCCCGTACCGGTGTTTCGGCAAATTATATTAATAGCAGGATAATTCTATCAGAAAGTGCTCGGGGAAGTTTAATGTTTGGTGGTGATAATGGCGTAATTAAAACAGGTAATAACTCAGCCTTAAGTAAGGGTGGTATCTTATTATATCCATTTCTTGATTTAAATCAAAATGACAGTTTCGACAAAGGAGAGCAAATGGTATTGCTGTCCAATGTTCGGGTTTCGGGTGGTAGAGCTATTATTAGCGAAAAAGATTCGATTGTCCGTGTTTCCGATTTAAATGCCTTTGTTGATTACAACGTAGAATTCTCAAATTACGATTTGGAGAATATTGGCTGGCGCTTTAAAAACAAAACCTATCAGATATTGGTCGATCCTAACCAGTATAAACGTGTTGATGTTCCAATTATCTCGGTTGGTGAAGTTTCGGGTATGGTTTATATGAATAACAATAATAATCTGAATGGAATTGGTCGTGTTACCATTCAAATATGGGACAAAAAAGGGGATAAAGTTGCCGAAACATTAAGCGAAAGAGACGGGTATTACAGCTATTTGGGTTTAAAGCCCGGTGATTATATTATAAGGGTTGATGAGGAGCAGTTAGCAAATCTGAATTATCAATCTGCTCCACTAGTTAAAAATATATCTGTTAAGGTATCGGTTGATGGTGATATTGTAGAGGGTGTTGATTTTATTTTGACCAATATTAAAGATTAGAAAGTATGAAGTCAAAATTTATATATTTTATTATATTTTTGTTTGCACAATACAATGTATTCGGGCAGGCAGCTGCTTCTTCTAATTATGATATACAAACGGGCACCGTGGGTACAACGTATAGTTGGATCGATTGCTCAGCCGGCACTAGTATTGTTAGCGGTGATGATGCACAAGCATCCATCTCGTGGCCTTTCACATTCAGTTTTTATGACAATACTTATACAACTTCTGATAATATAAGTGTAGCTACTAATGGGTTTATACGCCTCGACGGAACCGCCACTACTAGTTATTCAGCAGCAAGTAATTATACTTTGTCAGGCACTTCTATTGAATTGGGCCAGATTATCGCAACATCTGTTTATGATTGTTCTGTTGGGGGAATCGGGAGTTCATGGGTAAGATATGTAGTAACAGGTTCGGCACCTAACCGAATTTTAACGATTGAATATAGTGATGTTGAGATTGATTATGATGATGAAACATATGCCGATGTTCAGGTGAGTTTTTATGAGACCTCAAATTTAGTGGTGCTTAAATTAGGAGCCTACAATATAACTGCTACAGGTGTAGATATGGGTATTCATAGTGGTGTGAATGGGTACTACAATAAATGGCAGGAAGTATTAAGTGGCACGAATAATACCTGGATTGAATATACTCCCGGAGCCCCTGCTCCTCCAATAGGACCGGCTGCCAGCTGGAACTACGATACAAAAACAGGAACAACAGGAACAACTTATAGTTGGATTAACTGTAGCTCAGGAACTGATATTGTTACGGGTGACGATGCACAAGGATCAATCTCGTGGCCTTTCACATTCAGTTTTTATGATAATACTTATACAACTTCTGATAATTTAAGTGCAGCGACTAATGGGTTTATCAGATTAGATGGCTCTGCCAGTACTGATTATGCTGCAGCCAGTGCCTATAACTTAACATCTACTGCAACTAACCTGGGTCAGATTATTGCCATGGATGTGTTTGATTGTAATGTGAGTTCAACATCATGGGTAAGGTCATTAGTAAGCGGAAGTTCACCCAATAGAATATTTACTGTTGAATACAATAATATCGAAATTGATTATAATGATGGTAATTATGCCGATGTTCAGGTAAGCTTTTATGAATCCACAAATATAATAGTGCTTAAATTAGGAGCGGATGATATTACCACAGCAGGAGTAGATATGGGGATTCACAGTGGCGTTAACACTTTTTTTAACAAATGGCAGGAAGTTTTAAGCGGCACAAATAATACCTGGATTGAATACACTCCTCCATATATTGAGGTCAACGCTACAAGTGGTACTACATTGGCATATTATTCTACGCTTAAGGCCGCATTCGATAAAATCAACGATGGTACACATCAAGGAGTTTTAACAATAAAAGTTAATCATAATACAATTGAAACGGCTTCAGCGGTGCTTAATGGAAGTGGTGGTGGTGCCAGTTATTCTTCAATAAATATTTATCCTACCGAAACCGGACTCTCAATAAGTGGAGATTTGGCTAAACCATTAATAGATTTAAGTGGAGCTGATAATGTAACGATTGATGGAAGGGTAAATGCAACAGGCACTACAAAAAGTTTGAGCATTATTAACACAAGTAATGGTTCTGCAACGGGTACCTCAGCCATTAGGTTTATTAATGATGCCTCAAACAACACTGTAAAATACTGTACAATAAAAAACTCAGAAACAAGGGCAAGTTCGGGGATAATATTTTTCAGCACAACTACAGCAACAACAGGTAACGATAATAATACTATCGAATATAATGATATTACAAATGCAGCAGATGCAAACAGACCTGTAAATGCAATTTATTCAGCGGGTACAGCCGGAAAAGAGAACAGTGGAAACAATATCAGCAATAATAATATTTATGATTTCTTAAAACATGCAACAGCTTCGAGAGGTATTTTACTAGATGATAACACTACTGCATGGACAATTGATGGTAATAGTTTTTATGAAACAGCAGCATTTACAGCAACAGGAACAGTAACTTACTATGCTATCAAAATTGACAATGTTTCGGGTAATGGATTTACAGTTTCAAACAACTATATTGGAGGAAGTGAAACACAGTGCGGAGGAGTTGCCTGGACCAAGATCAATGCCACCAATAATGTTTTTACTGCGATTAATATCGAAGTTGGAAGCACAGTTGCAAGTTCAATTCAAAATAATACAATTAGAAACTTTTACTGGAGCAATTCCGCAATTGCAAATTGGATTGGTATTAGAGTAGAAGAAGGAGATGTAAATATTGGGACTACAACAGGAAATACAATTGGCGCAACAACCGGAACAGGCTCTATCACCATAGGTGGAGGAACAAATGGCCAAAACTTTTACGGTATTTACATAAGCAGTGATGGAGAAGTTAATTGTAATTACAACAACATTGGGTCAATCACAGGAATCACAACATCAACTTTATCAACACAT
>JAIOTT010000132.1 GCA_021106655.1 Bacteroidales bacterium | reverse complement strand
GATCTTCGTATTGCCACCATTTTTACTTACGGTGCCAATGAAGATGATCCGGATGCCATTGGCATGCTCCCCGATGATGCTACACTGGCAGCTGAGCCTCAGCTTGCATATCAGGCAAGACACACCCGTGAAAAACTGGACGAATTCATTACTGATTACAACGCAATGTACAACACCAGTTTCTCAACACGCGACAGCCAGCAATTTGAAAATTATTACAAAGACATAAGTAAGCGGATCAAAGAGAGAGAAAAAGTGGGCTTTAATGATAAAGACCGTGTAGACATACTCCTGGTGGTGAATATGTTTCTTACCGGCTTTGATGCCAAGAAAGTAAATACTTTGTATGCAGATAAAAACCTGCGCTACCACGGACTGGTACAAGCCTTTTCGCGTACCAACCGTATCCTTAACGAGCAGAAATCGCAGGGAAACATCCTTTGCTTCCGTAATTTAAAGGAAGCTACTGATAAAGCTATTGCACTATTTTCCAGCAAAGATGCAATGGAGGAAATTTTTCTACCACCATATGAGGTCATTGTCCGTAAATTCGGTGAAGCTTTTGGTGATCTGTTGAAAATAGCACCAACCATAACGAGTGTTGATGAACTCAAAAACGAAGATGAAGAACTTGCATTTATCAAGGCCTTCCGCGAGTTAATGCGAATAAAAAATGTTTTGGGCACCTTTTCCGATTTCAGTTGGGATACCCTGCCGATGAACGAGCAGAGTTTTGAGAATTACAAAAGCAAATACCTCGATCTCTTCGACAAGGTCAGGAGCGACCACCAGAAAGAAAAAGCCTCCATACTGGAAGATGTAGACTTTGAGCTGGAGCTGATCCGGCACGATGTTGTGAACGTGGCATATATCCTAAGACTTCTCGCCGAACTAAAGCAAGCCGGGGGAAAAGATATACAACATCTTAAGAAAAACATCATGGATAAGTTGGACGGAATTATTGAACTACGCAGTAAACGCGAACTCATCGAGAAATTTATTGAAGAGAACCTGCCACATATCGAAGATGCTGACGCCATTCCCGATGAATTTGAAAAGTTCTGGAACGAGCAGAAGATAGTAGCCTTAAACGAAATTTGTGAAGAAGAGAATCTGGACAAGAAACAATTTCAGTCATTGATAGACGCCTACATATACAGCGATCAGGAACCACTTCGTGATGATGTCTTTAAATGTCTGGATAACCGGCCCAGCGTACTAAAAGCACGAGAGATCGGCGAACGGATCATTAGAAAGATGAAGGAGTTTGTTGATGTGTTTGTGAAGGGGGTGGCGGCGTAATGTGTAGTAGGTTCGCTTTTAAAAGATATAAAGGTACAAAGATTCAAAGGAAGAAAGTCGGCAGTCGTAGTGAGGTATTATTCGTGCATTCGCGGCTATATAAAAAGCTAAATCCTGATCTTATGAAAAAGATCCCTATCCTTCAAAAGGGTAATATATTTTATAACTTAAGTTAAAATATAAAAAGCAATGAGTGAAAAAACTTTCAATTTTTATTGTGATGAAAGCTGTCATTTAGAAAATGACCATTTCCCTTTTATGCTTCTTGCATATACTAGTGTTGCATATAATCAAATTAAAAATCACAAAGACAGAATAAAACGTATCAGGAGCAAGCATAACTTCTATACAGAAATAAAATGGGCTAAAGTCTCAAACTCAAAATTTAGCTTTTACAACGATATAATTGATTATTTTTTTGAGACAGATCTGAAATTCCGGGCTTTAATTATTAATAAGAAACAAGTTAATAATGATATGTTCGACCAGAATTATGATGATTTTTATTATAAGATGTACTATCAATTATTGAATCACAAAATTAATATGGAGTATTCATATAATGTATACCTCGACATTAAGGATACTTTGAGTGCATACAAAGTAAACAAGCTTAAAGAGATATTAAATATTAATTACAGTGCGATAAGAAATCTGCAGAATATGCATTCCAAGGAGAGTGAATTTATGCAAATTACTGATCTCCTGATGGGAGCAATTAGTTATCATTTAAGAGATTATAACAGAGTAACAGCCAAGAATAAACTAATAGAAAAAATTAAGAAAAGTGCAAACCAGGATCTTACTTATTCTACACCATTATCTAATTCAAAATTTAATTTGTTTTTTATTGATTTAAATTAGAAGAATGGCAACAAATTTATTAATAAGATACCCCAAGCTATTAGAAATAGGACATTTAAATGGTCATAATCGTATTAAATCCTTGCGTGGTGTATTTAATCGGGATATTCAGGATAATCCGATGTTTAAGTTTCAGAGAAAACAAATAAATCCAACTTCACAGGATGGCGAAGTACCCATGGATACTTTGTTTAAACATTTAATAACAGAAGTGAGAGATGAGAAAACAAAAAAACGGGAGTTTGATTTTGACAGATCCGTCAGATTACATTGGATTAAATACCATATAGATGAACAAAAAAAGGGAAATATGATGGTTTTTAGTTGCAAAGATCCAAATGGTAATCGAACTTATATATATGACAAAGATGAAAAATATGTAATAATTCTTGAACCTTTTAGAGTTAAGAGTGAGTATTATTTACTTACAGCATATTATTTAAGAAGACGTAATGTAAAAAAAATAGAGAACAAGTATAAAAGAAGACTCCCGGAACTATTATAAAGCAAAAAACGCAAGCCTTCTTGGGCTTGCGTTTTTCGATCTCCTTCTTCCAAATGGAAAGATGAGCATATTGCAAATGTAATGCATTTTTATTCAAATGCAAATTATTATTAAAAAGATATTATTATAGTTAACATAATAGTAGTTATAATGTGGATAACCTTACCTACACTGACCCCCTTAACCAGAATAGAAAATCCAACTGAAATTTCTCAAAAGTGTTACCTTTATTTTTCTATTTATATGTTTGCAAATTAAACCAATATTAGGAGTGTATATGAAAAGTAGATTTGAAAAGAACTTTACAGATCAAGGCTATCTGATGAACTATGAAAAGCCGGGAAGCATTGCTTATCTTAATAACCATGTCTTTCAATTTAGAGTTGAGTTACAAGAAATATCACCTTTGATATGGAGAAGAATCCATGTTCCTTCAGATTATAATTTTTGGGATTTGCATGTTGCTATACAAGATTCAATGGGGTGGCTTGATTACCATTTGCACCATTTCGAGATTCGTGGAAAGGGGAAAAGGAAAAAAGTACAAATAGGTATACCTGATTTTGACAGAATGGACGAATTAGAAGAAGTATACCCGGGTTGGGAGATACTTATTTTAGCATATTTTAATGACCTGGGTGTTGAAGCAAAATATATTTATGATTATGGTGATTTTTGGCAGCATACGGTAAAGCTGGAGGGTTATATGTATAAGGAAAAGGGGATTAAATATCCACTTTGTATTGATGGAGAACGAGCATGTCCACCTGAAGACTGTGGTGGTATAATGGGATACAACAATGTTATTGAGACTTTATCTGATCCAAAAAACACTGATTACGAAGATATGAAAAACTGGGCCGGAGAGAATTGGAATCCTGAAAGATTTAATACAAATGATGTGAAATTTGACAATCCTTATAAACGATGGAAAACAGCATTTCTTGAAAGATAACTCCCTAATGTTCAATAGTTGCAAGAGATACTTTGCGCCATTGTGGTAAAGAAAAGTTGGCAGTCGGCAGTCTCCAGTCCTCAGTCGGTAATAGCCAGTCACCAGCTTCATGTAATTTGTACTTCGCATGTCATTGATTGTAATTCTTAAATACTTCGTAATTCGAATTCGTATGTTCAGATTATTCGAGTATTCAGAGTGTGAATGCTTAAAAAAAAGAACAAAACAATATAACAATTTACCAATGATTAATCTGTGAATCTGTGGCTTTTTATCAATGCTTAAATGCGTGAATGCAAGAATGAGAAATAAAAGAGTATAAGAAGAATACGAAACGGATTCCGAAATGAATTCGGAATGACCGTATCCATTTTGCATTGGTTGTTGAGTAATGAGATCAATAAGAAATTAATGAATTACGTGCTTCGACTTCGCTCAGCATGACACAAAACCCGCAACCCGTGACACATGACCCGTGACCCGCAACCTTCTTCCAATAAAAAAAACGCCTAAACCATTGATTTAAGCGCTTCTCAGTAGTCCGTAGGGGAATCGAACCCCTGTTACCAGGATGAAAACCTGGCGTCCTAACCCCTAGACGAACGGACCGTTTTTTATTTTCGGACTGCAAAAATACAAGTATTTTTTAAATACGCAAAAAAATTGATAAAATTATATTTTGGGAAATTTGAATACAAAACACCCCTGATCTCCCTTGCTTCCTGAAATTCTGGTTAAATCTATTATATATCCGGAATCCTCTGGATCGGGCATGCACATGACCTTATTGAGCTTACTAATCCACTTTTATCTGTTATGGATAGCAATAAAAATTCTCAAATAAATTTTTAATTAAATATTTCTAATTGATATATTCTTTTTGTACAGGAAATGTATAGTTTGATTATATTTGTGTAGTGGTTTTGTATGGGCTATTTTTTTGATTACTATAGCCAGCACTTTTATTTTTGCTAAAATTAAAATCTGAGCATCTGATCTCGATTATTAAAGTGGCGTCTTTTTTATTTTCGAGATTGCTTATTCAATAGAAGGATGTTGAAATAAATATATTAATCACATAAAAAAATCCTATGAAAAAGCTATCTCTCCTTTTATTTGTATTATTTGCAACGTCTGCTCTCCAGGCACAAATTGACACTACGATTTCATATTATGACTTCAATAACCTTATCCCTGGTAATATGCCTGGTCAGGATTCATGGGTTAACACATTAACAGGTACGACTACAGATATCCAGATTGAGGCCGGTTATTCTCACGATGGTACTAATGCGGCTCATTTCACAAAAACCGGAGGAAATGTTAATGCTAGTGCCAACCGCCCATTGAATGCCATCTTCCCTGATTTCAATTATGCCGATTCCGCTGTGTTTTACCTCTATTTTGATATGAAGCGTGAATACTGGGGGACTGAATTCGGACTGGCATATGATTATAATCAGGATGGTGTTATCAGCATGGCAAATAATGTTGAAAAGGGCTTACGGTTCAAAACTGCACAGAATGGTGGATGTTGGTTGTATACTCCGGACGGTAATACACACACAAATGCTACTCTTATTAATTCCGGCTGGAACCGTATTGAAATAAAGCTGGAGACAGGCGCAAACAACGGACAAGGTTCTTTAAGTATCAGATACAAAACCGTTGGTACTAGTACATGGTTCAATCTTTATGTAAATGTAAATGCGGGACTGAACCCTTCAGTCAGTGATCCCAGAAACCCTGCCTTGTGGGATCAGGTATTCTTCCACTTCACAGGACAGGAATCCGGTCTTGATAATCTTGAGTTCTGGCGCATTGCCCATATCATCATACCTCCAAATCATGATCCTACCGAAATCGGACTTGCACCGGATACTATCAGCGAAAACCAGCCACTATACAGATTTGTCGGTTTACTGAGCACAGTAGATCCGGATACAAATGATACTCATCAATACAGCCTGGTGACCGGAACAGGTGACACAGACAATGCATATTTTGTTATCAGCAATGATAGCCTTTTCAGTTCAATAAGTTTTAATTACGAAGATACTTCCATGAGATACATTCGTATCAAGACCGAAGATCTGGCAGGGGCATCTTTTGAGAAAGCTTTTGTGATAAACATTATTGATGTTGCTGAAGTAAACCCAGGTATTAATGAGCTTTCAGATGATCATATACAAATCTATCCCAATCCTGCACAGGAGAAGCTATTTATAGAGTTCAAAAATGGAATCCAAGATGGAATCATTAAGATGTATACTTCAAATGGCCTGCTTGTAAGAGAAGAAAAATACCAGGGAAGTAATTTTGAACTGGATGTTTCAGATATAATCAACGGCAATTACATTCTTGTATTGGAATATGCGAAAGGTAAATTCTTTAGCAGGAAAGTCCAGATACTTAAATAATACACTGTTACTGGCCAGTAAAAACAGATACCTCCTTTAGGAAATATTTTTATTATTTTCTTCTTCTAGTTGATTATCAAAAAATAAGAGTACTTTTGCCGCCTGATAAAAATACCTCGCGAATTTGAATACTCTTAATTCTAAGGAAAATAAAAAAATACATGATTACATTTGAAGAACTGGGTCTTGGACCTGAACTCCTGAAGGCTGTAAAAAATATTGGTTTTGTAAATCCAACACCAATCCAGGAAAAAACTATACCGGCAATCCTAAATTCAGAAAAGGATC
>JAIOTT010000480.1 GCA_021106655.1 Bacteroidales bacterium | reverse complement strand
TTTTTGATATTGCAAATGGTAAAGAAATAGAAGTACTATATGAAAATCCTGATTATGACGTTTCACGTTTATCCTATTCTGAAAAGGATAAAGTTGTATGGGCTGCTTATTATAATTCATGGAAATTTGAAAGACACTATTTTAATGAAGATTTTAAAGCGCTGGTTGAAAATCTGGAACAAAAACTAGGAGATTATGAAATTGGCATCAGTGATTACACTAAAGAAGAGGATAAATTTATTATCAGAACCAGTAACGATAAAAGCAGAGGCACTTATTATATTTATGACAAGAAAACTGATAAACTTGAACTTATTCACAAAGTAGCTCCATGGCTGGATGAAGCAGAACTTGCTGACATGAAGCCAATTGAATACAAATCAAGAGACGGACTAACAATTCATGGATATCTGACTTTACCTAAAGGTGTTGAGGCCAAAAATCTGCCAACAGTGGTTAATGTTCATGGTGGACCCTGGGCAAGAGACAGGTGGGGATTCAATCCTGAAGTACAATTCCTTGCCAACAGAGGATATGCTGTTCTCCAGATTAACTTTAGAGGCTCAACAGGATACGGTAAGGAGTTCTGGGAATCTTCATTCAAACAATGGGGCCTCACGATGCAGGATGACATAACTGATGGTGTTAACTGGCTTGTAGAACAAGGCATTGCCGATAAAGACAATGTTGGAATATATGGCGGAAGCTATGGTGGATATGCCACACTGGCCGGATTAGTTGTTACTCCTGAATTATATGCTTGTGGAGTTGATTATGTTGGTGTATCAAATTTATTCACTTTTATGCAAACTATTCCTCCATACTGGGAGCCATTACTGGATATGATGTATGAAATGGTTGGAGATCCTGTTAAAGATAGTGTACAATTAGCTGCTACATCACCGGCACTGAATGCTGATAAGATCGTTGTTCCGCTTTTTGTTGCTCAGGGAGCAAACGATCCAAGAGTTAATAAAGATGAATCTGACCAGATGGTTGAAGCTTTGAAAGCCCGTGGAGTTGAAGTGGAATATATGGTTAAAGATAATGAAGGCCATGGTTTCCATAACGAAGAAAACAGATTTGATTTCTATGAAGCTATGATCGTATTCCTGGATGCACATTTGAAGAAATAATTGTAAGCTTTACAGAACACTGAAAGTCGAAATTGGAAATTGGAAATTAGGAGGATAGTGGGATAAGCAGAGCCGAATTTCTAATTTCTATTTTCTAATTTCAAATCGTAAACACTTACAAATAATTATTGAATCGTATTTTAAAGAGCCGGTATTATGCCGGCTTTTTTTATGCCCGTTAATGAACAATAGCTTATAGTAATCATACCCTAATTAAATTAATTATTATATATCAACTTAATACATAGAATATTAATACTTTTGGCATAAAAGATGATAAGAAGAAGTACTTAAAGTATTTAGAGTACTTGGAGTGCCTTGAGTTATTTAAGATAAGTTGGGAAATTGCTAAATTGTTATATTGTTAAATTGTTTTTATGGGGAAATATTAAAAATTGAGACTCCTTTGAAAAGCCAAAAAACAAAAAAATGCCACAAAAACACTAAGCCACTAAAACCCACAAAACATAGAATCTCAATTAATTAATTTTAGTGGAATTTTGTGTTTTAGTTTACCCGTAAGGAAGTTTACTCTATGAAATACGAAACATATTATAATAGGGAATGACTGTACCGGGGTGCTTCAGTGGCAAAAAAAATTACTTTTCGGTATAGACTCAAAATTAAATGATATTAACAATATAGCAATGTAACAATTTAACAATTCAATCATTTTAATATAATCATGATAGCTTTGTAGACTAAATCAACTGACAAACATTCAAATCGAATAAAATTGATAAAATTTACTGATCTTCATAAATCATACGTTACCGGCAGTAATAAGCTCCATGTTTTAAAGGGAATTGACCTTGATATTGAGAAAGGTGAACTTGTTTCTATAATGGGATCATCCGGTTCCGGTAAATCCACTCTTCTGAATATAATAGGACTACTCGATGCTTATGATTCCGGTGAATATTACCTTGAAGGACAGCTTATAAGGGAAATGAATGAAACCAAAGCTGCACATCTTAGAAACAGATCTCTTGGTTTTGTTTTTCAATCCTTTAACCTTATCTCTTTTAAAAACGCAATGGAAAATGTGGCTCTGCCTTTATATTATCAAAAAGTTAAAAGAAGGAAGAGAAATAAAATGGCTTTAGAACTTCTTGATAAAATGGGATTGAAAGAATGGGCTGATCACATGCCAAATGAATTATCCGGTGGCCAAAAACAAAGGATCGCAATTGCCAGAGCATTGATATCCAAACCAAAAGTCATCCTTGCTGATGAACCAACAGGAGCTCTCGACAGCAAAACTTCATTTGAAATGATGGATCTGTTCAAGGAGATAAATAGGGAAGGTATTACGGTAATAATTGTTACACACGAAAATGATATTTCCAAACGAACTGACAGAATTATCAAATTAAATGATGGTATTATTGAAATAAATATTGAAAACAACAAATCTTAGTATGCATTCACAGAATACTGAAATTGGAAATTGGAAATTAGGAAAAAATGAAAAGAATTTACCCCGTAAGGAAGGTTACCCTATGAAATGCGAAGCATATTTAATAGGGAATGACTGTATCGGGGCGACTTAGTGGCTATAAAAGGATTTTTCGGAGGAGGCTCATGCTTCAAAATACCAAATAGTAATTGAAAAGCTTGGTCTAAAGTTGAATGCGTTTATCAACAGAACAAAAATATGATAATACTAATTTCTAATTTCTAACCGTGAAGGCTTACAAAAATTTCACGGGTAAAAGTATTCATGATTAACAATTTAACAATATAGCAATTTAACAATTGAAATGTTTGACCTCGACAAATGGCAAGAAATACTGAGCACTATCAAAAAGAACAAGTTACGTACTTTTCTTACTGGTTTTAGTGTTGCATGGGGGATATTTATGCTGATAATTCTCCTGGGGTCAGGCAATGGGCTTATCAATGGTGTTCATAGCGAATTCGAGGGCGATGCCATTAACAGCATATGGGTTTACTCCGGGAAAACCACTATGCCATATCAGGGTATGAAGCCCGGACGGCAAATTCAGTTTCATAATAAAGATTATGATAATATTAAAAGCAACATTGAAGGTATCGACAAGATCTCATCGCGTTTTTCAATATGGGAAAATACTACTA
>JAIOTT010000141.1 GCA_021106655.1 Bacteroidales bacterium | reverse complement strand
TAAGTCTTTCTACATTTACGCTTGCAAAAAAATCATTTCTTTCTGTCTCAGTTTTTAATTGTATTGATAATGGAGTATCAAGATTTAGTGAAGATCTTAACGATACCAGAAATGCTGCTGCATCAAGAGCTGTTTCCTCACCTAACAACTTATACAACTTCTTAAACATATCTAATAAATAAGCGCTTCCTCTTTTGTCAGAAATATCTTTATTTGTACTTTGAGAATTAAAAAGCAAAAACTTATCAATTAATAAACTGACTGCTTGTCCATGTGGGATGTTTTTTTTACTGGTTAAATAGTAAGAAAATGCATGGGCACCAGTCGTTTTAGTAATATTGATTGCCTGCCCAGCATAATGAGCAGCTTCAGCGATCTTCATTCGGCTGTCAGGATCAGCAGTAAAAACAGAATTTACTAAATCACTTTTGATTAATTGTATTGCCTTCTCAGAGTAGGATCTTGATTTTTCAGTAGAATCAACCGACCAAAAAGACTCAATAGCCTGGCAAAGAGCATCCATCCCGGTAAATGCAGCGATTTTTGCTGGTAAAGAGTACGTTAAATCACCATCTATACATGAATATTGGGGCATAATAGTTTGATGTGCCAGAGAGTATTTATGTTTGTTATGATATATAACAGCAAAATGTGTTGCTTCACTTCCAGATCCTGCAGTTGTTGGTATTGCTAATAGCGGAGGATCAAATACAGGGGTAATATTCTCTTTTCCGTGAAGTATTGCTAATGGATCAGCACTTTGCTTGGCAAAAAATCGTATGGCCTTTGCTATATCAATAGCTGTCCCCCCCCCTACAGCAACAATCAGGTCATATGAATTCTTCTTGAACAACTCAACGCCGGTAAGGATTTCTTCCAACACTGGATTAACATGGAAATCAGAATAATGATCAATTGTAGAGCTGTAAAAGAGCTCATCAATCGATTTCCGGGCACCTGAAGCATCGTACGATTTTTTACCGGTAACCAGAAATATTCTGGAAATATTATTTATATCAATAAGCTTTTCCAGATCCGTGATTGCCCCTCTGTACAATAGGCATGATTTTTTTTCCATATTTTATTCTCACAAAAATGATTTATTATGTATTATTAATACCATTAACCAATAGTATCTTTCAATAGATAAAGTCAATTACTTCCAAGATGTTATATGCTCAAAAACCACATGCTCTTGATGCCCATATCCCTAATATGTTATAAAATAACTAGTAGTATTGTCGTGCATGGGGTAAAATAATTGGGAAAATACTTGAAAGAGATCTTTAAACGTAAGGATCTTATAAGATATTTAGTGTCATCAGGACTAAAGGCTCAGCATCGAAACAGTTTTCTTGGCTATCTTTGGTGGATGCTGGATCCCCTGTTAGGGGTAGGTGTGTACTATTTTTTAGTGGTAGTTGTCCTTGGTCGTGGTGGTGAAGGATATGGACCATATCTTATAGTTGGATTGGTTGTATTTAGAAGCATCTCCTCAGCTATGATATCTTCAGCGAAATCCATCGTGAAACAATCAAGTCTAATTAAACAAATCTTTCTCCCAAAATCAATTTTTCCTATAGCTTCAAGTTTTTCCCAGTTGATTAACTTTTTCTTTGGCCTGTTAGTAATTGGGATATTTTTGATTATTTTTAAAATATTACCTGGCATCAATGTTGTTTGGATTCCCTTTGTTCTCTTAATTCACATTTTTTTTATTATGGCTATTTCATTATTTCTTGCTTATATTTGTGTTTTTGTCCGTGATATTGAGAACCTGCTTACTCACATATCAAGACTATTAAGGTATGGTTCTCCAGTAATTTGGTTGCCTGAAATGCTGCCGGATAGGTTTCAATGGGTAGTTAATGTGAATCCCCTCACACCTTTTTTGAGTAGTTATCGTAATATAATACTTTACAATTCTGCCCCAACAATAAAGCCCCTTCTAATAATTGGTTTTGTATCTATAGTATGCATCTGGTTAATATTATTTTTTTATAGCAGACATGAACATAAAATCATCAAGGTGTTATAGGGTATCCTTATGATACACGCACAACACGTTGGTGTGAAATATGTAAACATTAACAATACAAAACGGCAAGAACTGAAATCACTGATCTTCGATACGCTACGTGGTAGGAAACTACGTAAAGAGGAGTTCTGGGCCCTTTCGGATGTAAGTTTTAATACCTATAAAGGAGAAATTATTGGGATTATTGGGGCAAATGGTGCTGGAAAATCGACTCTATGCCGTGTAATTTCAAATATATTAACACCAGATCTAGGCATTATTCAAGTTAATGGTATGGTTTCAGCATTATTATCTTTAGGTACGGGATTTAATACCGAACTTACTGGACGGGAAAACATTTTTCTCAATGGCATGATGCTGGGCTTCTCTCTGAAAAAAGTAAAGTCGCTTTATCATGAAATAGTAAATTTCTCAGGTATAAAAAATTTTGTTGATCTTCCAATAAAGCAATATTCAAAAGGTATGATTTCTCGATTAGGATTTAGTATAGCAGCGATGCTGGAACCTGAAATTTTGGTGCTTGATGAAACTTTAAAAACTGGGGACGAAGTTTTTAAAGAGCGAGCTTCCCAAAAATTGAAAGAAATCATAACTCATGCCAAATTAGTCATTCTTGTTTCTCATGATCTGGGTTTTATTGAGAAAAGATGTTCAAGAGTTATTTGGATTGATAAAGGGAAAGTTCAAAAAATTGGCGAATCAAAAGAAACTTGTGCAGCATATAAAGAAAAAGTTACTATAAAAAAGAAAAAAAAACTTTTAAGAGGATATACTACTACTAATATTAAAATTTCCAATAGTCCAGTGATCACAATAGAAAATCTTGGTGTTAAGTTCCGGGTTAAACGCAGCGATTTCTGGGCATTGCAGAGCATAAACTTTACAGTGCGTAAAGGAGAAATTATAGGTGTTATAGGTCATAATGGAGCTGGTAAAAGCACTCTATGCAAAGTGTTAAGTAGTATAATAAAGGCTGATGAAGGAAAGATAGAAATAAAAGGAAGAACTACTGAAATATTAGGTTTTAGGTCAGGGTTTAATAAACAGCTTAGCGGAATTGACAATATTTTTTTAAATGGTTTATTCTTGGGCTTGTCAAAAGAAAAATTGAATGCAATTATTAATGATATTGTTGAATTTTCAGAGCTTGAGAAATTTATTGATAAACCTTTAAAAGAATATTCCAAAGGAATGATCGCTCGTCTTGGGTTTAGTATTGCGACTGCTGTTCAACCCGAGATTCTCATAATAGACGAAGCATTATCTGCTGGTGATCTGGCTTTTTACCAGAAAGCTGCTGCAAGAATTCAAGAAATAATGTCC
>JAIOTT010000489.1 GCA_021106655.1 Bacteroidales bacterium | reverse complement strand
TGAAAGCAATATATTCATTTTATTAGAACATTGGGAAGAACTTTTTCCCATAGGAGATTTAGAAAAAATCTCTACATGGTGGGGTAAACCTATATCTGATATATTGGATATTGAATAATTCTCAATTTTTTAAAACTTATAAACTGATTGAATGGAGTCATATACCTTCATATCATCAACCTATAAAGGCGTTATGTCCGCACCTAATTAGGATTCAAAAATCAATTCAGATATGAAAAAGCTCAACACATCGCTTACAGTTGTGAAATTTCAGCGTAAAAAAATAGCGCATCTGATGATGCGTTATGGCAAAACCAAATGAAACATATACAAAAGAGGTACAGGAGCGTATTGATGCGGTCAATCGATATCAAAGGGGCGAACGAACCTCCAAAATCTGCACATGTCTTGGCAGGTCAAGATCATGGTTGCAAAAATGGGTTGGGAGATACATCGGCCTCAATAAAAGCAGTGAGAAGGAGTGGTTCAAGGAAGAGTCCAGAGCACCGAAGAATGTTCACAGGAAAACGGATTTGGAGATAGAAGAACTTGTGGTAAACGTGCGGAAATCGTTGATGGAGGGGAAAAAAGAAGACACAAAGTATCGCTATATTGGAGCCGTCGAGATACAATTTCAGATGCATGAGCTTGTTTACTCAGAAGATGAGACCCCAAGCCTGTCAACAATCAAACGCATCATCAAAAGTCACAGACTGGCTGTCGCCTGTGAACACAAACGCCTGCCCCAGTCCGTCCACCGACCTGGGCAACCACCTGCCGTTTACCAGTTCGCCTTCGCGAATGTGGACCTGGTCCTGGAGCTTTACCAGCCTCTTGCCGTCGCTCCTCAACTTATAGTAGATGACGTTACCATTATTTATCACCAGACCCGGCGGTGTGTCGTTCAGAATGCCATTGGTGTCAGGGTCTGCCCCAAATGACAGGTATTACTGGCTATCGGGCAGTATAGAGACTGTCCAGTAATTCAACTCACTTTCCGCAGGTATCCGTAAATTTTAAATAATTTCTCTTGATAGTGGTTTACATATTTCTAAGATATTATATTTATATTGTGAATGCATAAAAGACACGTTTTGAATATAAGATTTGCCAATTTCGGCAGAAAATAGACATGCATCTTTTCAAACCATTTATCTAAAAATACCGAAAAACACAATCATTAGGCATTATTCAATGTTTGAAAAAAAGATTTGTTTTCAAAGTATACCTGCGGAATATAAGATTCAAAATCCAAAGAAAAAATAAACGAATTTGAGCTTTAAATCGAAAAGGAACCAAGAGATTTGTTACTGACAGTAATTGTTGGACTGCCTCTATAAGTGAAAAACATTTTTATTCACCATTAAAGTTCTTCAACTAATTTATGTAAAATATGGTATGCTGGCTCATACACTTTATTTGTTTCTTTATCCGGTATAATTTGACCATGAAATAATGAATTTCTTAATAAGTAGAGAGCTGTAATAACTCCTTTACATATTTTGTCAATATCATCAATGAACTGATAACTACCTATTTGAATATAATCCACCTCATGTGTAAGTAGACTGATTGATTTATGTGGATTTATTTCTTCATAACAATATTTTAGATTTTTTTTCTGGATAGGGCTAAGACTTTGGTATTGGTCATCATTTTCCAATTCAGCTAAATCGTAGCCATTGTTTTGTTTAAGTAGTAATTTATTATTGCCATTTCGATCAGTGATTTTCAACTCTATAAGCTTATGATTATTACGGTTCCTTTTAACTTCATATGTTAATGTATTTCTTTGAAATGTTTCGTGAGTTTTAGGATTTTCCTCGATAATTATTTTTTCAAAAGAAATGCGGTGCTCTTTATTTTTGACTTGATGTCTTTCTAATTGATAATGAAGATTGGAAATTTCATTTTTAATGAGCTTACTATCGTTATCGTCCCCATTGAGTAAACGTTCTAATTTGTCCTTAAATCTGTTATCACCGGTCTTAATTGCTCTAATTGCCTCTTTATCTGATTTTAAAGTTGGGAAATTGTTTTTGTACCAAGCATTAAACGCAATCCATGCTTTAACAAATTGTGTAAAATAATCAATATCTGAAAGAACTCTCCATTTTTCCGCATTTTCTGTATATTGATTAGTATTAGGCATCAATTATCCCCATTTTTTCTTTTAACCATATTTCAGCCTCTTCTTCAGATTTCTCAATTGCGATCTCTACCGCTTTTTTGGCACATTCCAGCAGGTGCTTTGATTGTTTTCTTAGGTTAAAGGATTCGGTTATTTTCTCAGCTATGGACAATTGTTTGTCAAAAGGCAAAATTGGGAAGACGATTTCTTTTAATGTTTCTTGATTAAGTCTTTGCTGTACACTGCCACGCCCATTTCTTAACATTAATTCTTTGCCAACTATCGAATTTAGATATACTAACAGATAATACGTATCAATCTTCTCTTTATCAGATATTCTAATGCGAATTAAATTGTCACTAATTGTACCTCCTTCGCATTCCTTTGGAATTCTTGCTGACAAGCCAATTGTGCCAACTCTAGTTACTACTACATCTCCTGCCTTTGCCTTTTTATCTTCTATCTGACTTTTTATGGGCAGGTACAAAAGGTTGTCAATATCAACACTACCGTTTGTTAAATCTGTTCCTCTTATATAAGGTGCTCCTTTGTTAGATTCGACATATTCCTCCGAATATTGTCCTGTCGTAATATCAAAAATATCGTAATCACCAATCGGCTTTGCACGGTGCTTATTGACAAGTACCTCAACAATCTCATCATATTTCGGCTGGAAATATTCAGCATCAAAGCGCCCGGCTTGTTGAGTGTCCGAGTAATTTTTAATAAAGCTCAGTTGGTGTTTTGGTTTCCAATTTAGAAGGTTAAGTTCGGATAGGAGCAGGGTTTGAGCTTCGCTGTAAAGTTGCTTTGAATTTTGATGGTATCTTACATTTTGGCAATGAAGGTCGTAAATAAAATCCCTGAAAGGCTTAGTCGGAGTATATAGTGGAATGTGTTTTACTAAAGTTAAAGTAAGATGTGGCTGTGCCGTCATTGATGAAGAACGAATTAAGAGCTTGTTGTAAAATTCTGTTAGAAAATAGTAAAAGATGAATACGTAATCTTTTTCTGGTAATTTCGAAGTGTTAACAAAGATTAAATCCCTACTTAAAACACTGTCTTTTTCTAGTAGACCTATTCTAGCAACGCTGCCTCCTTTTGTTAATATAATATCTCCCCTTTTGCCTGTTTTGAGAGTCTTATATTCATTTAAAATATCCGTTGGTATTTTGATGCAATTATCATAATCAATTCTTATGTTGGTATCTAGAACTCGTATGAATGGCATTGTTCCTAAACCGTAATACGGTTCAAGACTGGGATAAAAGGCACTCGCATCTATTTTTAGATTTAATTCTTTTAATGTTACAAATTTGTCGTGTTTGTTTTTTATAATCTTTTCGAATTGAAGATACACCGGCAAAAAGTACTCAGAATCAAACCTAAAGGTGGGCAAAGTGGCTACTTTGGCAAAATTCACAACTGAATACTGCATCCCTCCCCCCTCCTACCAAAAAGAGAAATTCTCAGTCTTCGCAAACTCAATAAAAGCTTCCGCCACCCCATCCAATAGTTCACCATCATGATTGTGCAGGTCATGGTCAACGATTATGTGTCCGTTTTTGTCCAGCTTGTACTGACCGTTGCCATTTGGAACAAAGTTATAATCACCGGAATTGTCCTTACCGCCTTTTTCGGATACAGCAAAAAAGATAGGATAATCTTCTTTCTTCGGGCAAAGTTCATCATCCCATTTCTGCACAAATAAAACACTGGTTTTAGTCCCAGTATGTGGCTTGAAGCTGTTTTGATGCAGACTAACTACAGCAAGAATACGGGCATGTTCAGCAATAAATTCACGAATGCGTTTATCCGAGGTGTTATTAAAGCGACCTTGTGGCAACACTATTGCCATGCGTCCGCCGGTTTTGAGAAAATCCAGATTGCGCTCAATAAAGAGAATATCTCGCCCGACCTTATTTTGTGCCTTGCCATTGGCATTAAAACCGAGTTCGTATTTGTGAATTATGCGGGATTCCTTAATATCTCCTGCAAAAGGTGGATTTGCCATTAGCACATCAAACTGAAACTGCTTTTTTTCGTCTTTGTCAACCATCAGTTTTTCCAATCGCTTGTAGCCTTTACCATAAGTATCCAGCCATTTGCGGTCCTTTTCCTTGTCGTTCCATCGTTCATAATCAAGGGAATTCAGGTGCAAGACATTGGTTTCTCCATCACCCGCAATAAGATTGAGGGTTCTGGCAACACGCACGCTCTTTTCATCAAAATCAATCCCAAATACTTTTAAAACATCTTCTTTGTCCTCTTCTGAAATCTCAGCATTGGTAAATAGGTGATTTGTAATATGGAATATGGTATGCACCGGAAAACCACAACTACCAGATGCAGTATCAATCATATATTCGCCCCGTATAGGATTGAGCATTTTAACGCACATATCAATGACATGACGCGGGGTGAAATACTGTCCTTTTTCGCCTTTGGAGCTTTTGTTGACAAGGTATTCAAAGGCTTCATCAACTACCAACAGATTCGAGTTGAACAGTTTAATATCCTGTAGACTGGAAACACATACGGCTAAATGGCTGTGGCTCAGGTCAAAGCTTGCACTTTCTGGAAATACACCCGGCCATTTTTCTTTAGCTTTGTCGAAAAGTGACTGGATTTTATCATAAAGTTCAGTTTCCGTTTGTCCTGTATTACGAAACTCCATCACCCGGAATCTCTTATCGTCAAGTTCGGCAAGCGTTTCTTTGAGCTTGTCGTAATCTCCCCGTTCTTCATCATCAAGTTTGTCGTAAATGAAATCCTCTATTCTCGTTTTGTCCTTTTTGCTTGAAATTTCATCGTAGAGCTTAGTGAATATCAGCTTGAAGACTTCCTCGAAAACATCCACACCAGCATTTGCCAGCACTTCGTCTTCCATTTCCAAAATGATGTCTTTTAGTGATTTGCGCTCATTGGCAATTTTATCCTTAATAATGAGGTCTTTAAGTGTAAACCGCCCGCTTAGAATATCTTCCAAGCTTTGGTCAGCCTTTGGAATATCGGTTATATCTTCAAAATAATTTGGATCTTTACGGTGGTAGTGGGAAATCTGCTCTCCATTTGTCCATACGCCGATAGGTGCGCCGGTGGCATTGCAATAGGAACGAAGCTGGTTTTTACCATCTTTCAGTTTTGGTTTTTTGAGTTCAACAATGATGTAAGGTGTATCAGGACGGTCTTTATCAAAAATGACAATATCGGCGCTTTTCTTTTCACGCCCGAACACGACAGCGTGTTCAAAAGCCAACCGTTTTTTTGGATAATCGTACTCATCTATCAGGCGTCCAACAAAGAGTTGACGGACTATTTCTTCGGGTTTGAGTTGAATATCTTTGTCTCGAACGATACAGGTTACAAAGGAGGACTCTTTCCCTCGTACTTCTTTTGTGAAAACTTTATCTCTTAACGTGTTGATTTCATCTTTTTTGAAAAGAGAAAGATGATAATTACTATCTTTGAGTATCGTTTGAATTATATCCACTTGCTTCATTTTTTCAACAACCTTTGAGGTTAAAATAATACCATCCTAAATAATTATTACTATTTGATTGGATAAGCTATTTAGAACTAAATAGTTGCGTCCGCTTTTTTAACCCTAAGGAGTTTCTTGAATATTTATGCATTTCCGACCATGAAAACACCCTTCCGGTAGAGTCAGTGACTCCAGACTTCACTAACGTTCAAATCCTAGACATCTAATTGATGCTCAAGAACATTTTTATTATACTATAGATTATTGCGGCTTATAATTTATATTCACAATTTAATTGTCATATGGAATTACTTTGCCCCAATTAATTTCTCCAAAATCATGTTCAAATTTGTATTTTTCAAGAAATCCAATTTCATCTATTACTGGTGTTAAGTTATAGTATGTAGGGAGTTTTTTTATTTCATAACTTGTACTATGTTCCCAACAATAAAATTCTACTTTATATCCAGCTTTTTTTCCTTCGGTATATATTTTAAGGAAATCCCTATCTCCACCAGCAATCACAATAGTTTTATTATGATTAACTTGATTTCTTGTTTTTATGATTAGTTCAGCCGCATCCCACACCAATGCTGTATCAACTTCTTTTTCTTTATTGAATGCATTTCGTGTAAAGACTTTAACATTAACTCCCAATATTTCTAAAAATTTCCAAAGAGAATCCATTTTTGGTGGCTCAGAACCGTATAGCTTTGGATAAGTAACACCATGAGATTCAAAGAAAATATCACCCCGTTTTTGTGCAATATATTTAAAAAGTTTACCAAAATCTAATCTATATCTACGCCCCATACCAAAATCATTATGAATGATTCCATACACCTTTTGAGATTCTATAAAAATATTTGAATTGTCCACAAACGCAAAAATCTGATTACTGGCCATATATTTTAACCTCTTCTAAAGATGAACTTATATATTATAAATATCTTATGTTAAAAAAATTATTTCCAATTATTAATACATCTTTGAGCATGAAACCACCAATTCGGTATTATACACTTAAAATTAATCGTAAATAGTGATTATGAAAATTCCCATAGTAACATTATTTCTATTACCTGGATTGATAATTGTATCATATATAGGGTATCTAATGAATGATTTTTACCTCATAATTGCCGTATTTATCGGTGTACTATTCTATGCAATTCCTGAGTTTTATGTAATTATAAAAGGTGACAAGCCCATTCAGGGGAGCGCCCCTCACTGATCCGGCGTCCCAGTATGAACAGGGCATCTGCAAACTGGCGCTCGATCTCCTTAATCTCATCCCTGATGCTTTTATATAGTGCATATACCCCGAACGCATATATGGATATCAAGGCTGTGACACCCCAGATCACAGGGAATGAGTCACGTACGTACCCCGTCATCACACCTGTGCTCACAATGCCACCCGGATTGCCCAGTTGCAGCCAAATGTACCC
>JAIOTT010000021.1 GCA_021106655.1 Bacteroidales bacterium | reverse complement strand
TTCAGCCAGTTGATAACAAAATCTCAAAACAACAAACTGGCTTTAGCCAAAACCTATTTGATATATCCTTCAATCACCTGCAAATACTTCTCAGAATCAGTATTATCTGATGAAGACTCATAAAGTATCAATTTCTTATCAGTGATTTTCCAACTTTTAAATTGTTCAGCTTTGCCAGTTTTCATTTGAGTCAAAAAAAACTCTGTACTTTCATTATCCTCTAATTCGATTAATGCAATATTTATATTATCTAACGGGAGCAGCCAGATTTTATAATTCTTTATTTCTGTAAAAAGATCTGACCAATCCGCGAAGATGTTTTGTATGCCAAGCTCACCTTTGCAAAATTTTAATTTTTCCAGATGATCTTTTAACAGAGTGGTAGTATATAGATCCGGATAAACTGATTGAACATCTTTAATCTTTTCTAATAGAATTTTTCCCAACTCTGCACTTATTTCTTCTGCTTCAGGTTTGCCAATTTCATTAATAACAGAAATATAATACTTCCCGGCAAAAACCTGGTATTGATAAGGTCCCTGGCAATCGAATTCCTTGATCACATCTCTCTCTTTACATTTATGAACATTTACAGAGAAGATACCATAAGCTCCCTTGTCGGAGGTCATCTCATAGATATTGGCTTTGAGTAGAACACCTTTCCATTCAATTTCCTGAACCATAAGTTTGTTAAATCCATATTCAAGGTAAAGATCAGCCCCACCATTTATATAACCCCATAATGATTTACCACTATATTCACTCGGAGGAGATATCTTCGCATCAGGTATATCTTTACTATCAATTTGAGAATACCCTGAAAAACCAAAGCTAATACAAATTAAAACTATTATGCTTCTTAAAACATTCATCAAATTATCCTTTAGCTTTTCTTACTGCCAACTGCCTCTTCTTCTCATAGTGTTACAGTCAAACGGCCGTTTGACTCTGTCACTGCCACTTCTTCCTTAGGCCAACTTTATTTCTTTAAGTTTAATTTTCTCAATATCCGATTCCCCAAGTCCCAGCTCATTAGCATATTCCATAAATTGTCTTGACTTAGGTTTGTCAGCTTCCTGTATCTTTTCTTCGATACGTTTAGCAAGAATGATCTCATATCCCACACGATCCACTGCAACAGCATCACTTCCAAACAACATAGTTTTATACTCAGTAATAAATTGAGGATTAGCTGCCGGCCCTCCATTAAAGCAACCTTTGATACCATCAACAATATTTAACACTACCTTATCCCGGACAGGCGGAAAGGCACACACTTCAGCACTTGTTTCACCCCATAGTTTTTCATGCAAACGTCCTGTATTTGAGATTACTCCATATCCAAGGTTTTTCAGGCAGAGTGTAATGGATGAACCAGCATTTTTGAGTATTGGAATATTAATGATCTTATCAACTTCCTTAGTACAAATCTTAGAGAAGTACGAATATTTACCTTCATTTACCATATATGGAAGTGTATGTTCATCATATTTGCCTTCAACATCTGCCCAGTAGTACCAGTCCTTATCAATCATTTCTTCACCATAAAGTATCCCATCTTTATTATAAAATGAATCTTCCTTATCTTTTATTTCTGTTCCTCTAATCTTTATCCCGGGATAATTTTCTTCAGTAAATCCTGCCTCATGAAGTTGGAATTCTCTCCTGTCCCATAACATAATATTTCCCCTTGGAATACCGGCTTCCTCAAGGTGTTTTATTGTGGCCTTTACGACTTCATGGCTTGTGGAAAGCATTTTGCCTGCAACGGGATTAAGTTTTAAGCCAATTATCTCATCAGGTTGGACAAAATTACTCCAGGCTTTTTTTATTGATTCTTCTCCTGTAAGGGCGAGCATACCATTGGTGATCATCTCGTATGCCGCCTCCTGATCGGAATGATTGTCACTAAGACAATTTTCATGATATACTTTTACCACAGAGGAGGGGTGTTTCCCCGGCATTGAAGTAGATGTTCGGGGATGTTTCAGTGCATCTGCGATATTAGTTTCGGGTTTTTTGTCTGCGGTATCCTGTGCAAACAGCTTTCCAATATTAGCAGGTAATAAAAAAGCACCTACACTCCCTGCTGTAAGAACACTAAAAAATTTTCTTCTGTTCAGACCTTTTTTGTTGGATGATTTTTTTGTCATAGCGATTGAGTTTGATATAACTTCAAAGGTAAGGGAAATTTGCAAATTATGTCATATTATAGAAAGTCGCGAGTCACGAGTAAAAATAAATATCAATAACTCGTAACTCGTAACCCGTAACCCGTGACTCGCAACAATTCAATAGTAATTCTGTCGTATGTGCTTACTGATACCAGCTCGCATACATCGAATAACTCTCTGCTATCCTTTTTATCTGTCCTTCAACAAGATCTGTATCTGCTTTCCGCAACAATTTTGCAGGAACCCCGGCATATACACTTCCGGTTTTCACAATAGTATTTTCTGTGATCAGTGCCCCAGCTGCAATTACAGTATTACTTTCAATTACTGCATTATCCATTATTATGGCGCCCATTCCTATCAGAACATTATCATGAATCGTACACCCATGAATAATAGCATTGTGGGCAATAGAAACATTATTACCTATGTTTACCGGTGCTTTTTTGTAAGTACAGTGAACAGTTACACCATCTTGAATATTTACATTATTCCCGATTCTAATATAATGAACATCTCCTCTGACAACAGTATTAAACCAAATACTGCAATTATCTCCGATTTTCACCTCGCCGATTATAGTTGCGTTATCTGCCAGAAAACAATTTGTGCCTATTTCAGGAGTAAATCCTTTAATTTCCTTGATTAATGCCATCAGTAATTTTTTCTTTTATTTCTTCCATTCTGGGATAATCAATAGAATAGTGTAATCCCATGCTTTCTTTTCTTGCCATGGCCATTTTTATAACAAGGAATGCGACATTGATAAGATTTCGTAATTCACATATCCTTGTCGTCAGAACGGATCTCTGGTAAAGTTCTTCAGTTTCTTTGTAAATGATCGCAAGCCTTTTAAGGGCTCTGCGTAATCTGAGGTTTGAGCGAACAATACCTACATAGTTTGTCATTATTGATTGCAATTCTTTTAATGACTGGGTGATAAGAACCATTTCTTCATTTAGTACTGTGCCTTCTGTATCCCATTCGGGAATATTTTCCTGAAAATTTATTGATTTAAATTTCATTATTGATATTTTGCTGGCGCGATGAGAGAATACAAGCGATTCGAGAAGAGAATTGGATGCAAGCCGGTTTGCACCATGCAAACCTGTTGAAGAGCATTCCCCTGATGCATACAGGTTTTTCACAGAAGTCATCCCATTTTCATTTACTTTAATACCCCCACAAATATAGTGAGCTCCCGGAACAACAGGTATCATTTCCTTTGTCATGTCGACACCTATACTCAGGCACTTGGCGTAAATATTAGGGAAATGTTGTATTAGCTCATTGCTATCAAGATGCCGGCAATCTAGGAAGACATGATCGTCACCTCTTAATTTCATTTCATTATCGATAGCTCTGGCAACTATATCACGTGGTGCAAGAGATTCACGTTTGTCGTATTTTTGCATGAATTCCTTATCATCAATAGTTTTCAATACAGCACCAAAACCACGTAAGGCTTCAGTGATAAGGAATGATGGTTTTTCACCAGGATTATACAAGCTTGTTGGATGGAACTGAATAAATTCCATATTTTCTATCTGACATTTGGCTCTGTAAGCCATGGCGATTCCATCTCCGGAGGCAATTGCTGGATTTGTGGTAGTAGCATAAACATTGCCTGCACCTCCGGTTGCAACAAGTGTAATTCTGGAAATAACTGTGCATATCTCATTAGTTTCAGGATTCAGGACATAGGCACCGTAACAGGTGATATTCTTACTTCTTCTGTTTATTTCATCTCCAAGATGGTGTTGGGTAATTAGATCTATTGTAAAATGATTTTCAAATATCTCAATATTTGGATGCTTCCTTGCACGATCAAGCAATGCACGTTCAATTTCATAACCTGTGTTATCTTTATGGTGCAGGACTCTTTTTTCTGAATGGCCACCTTCTTTACCAAGGTCGAATTTCCCTGATTTGGTTTTATCAAAATTAGTGCCCCAGTCGATCAGTTCTTTAATTCTGTTTGTGGATTCAGTGATTGCCATCCTTACAATTTTTTCGTTACAGAGATTATCACCGGCAATTAATGTATCCTGAATGTGTTTTTCATATGTGTCTGGAGTATACATCACTGCAGCAATGCCTCCCTGTGCAAGCCTGGTAGATGTTTCATCGGCTTTTGTTTTGGATACTATGCATACCGTACCATAATCCCCAACTTTTAAAGCATAACTCAAACCCGCAATGCCTGAACCAATAACCAGAAAATCCACCTTTTTTCTCATCAGACAATCATTATTTTCAATGCCAAAAATACAGCTTTTTTATGAGAAGGGACGACATCCCCTCATATTTAAATTGACCAGAGATGCAAGCCCCGAAGTATGAGGGGGTGTCGTCCCTGATCAGTCAGTAATTTAAAGGCACAAAAAAACCCACATATGTGGGTTTTAAAATAAAGGATCTAAACAAATATTCTATTCTGGTTCAATAGCTTCAACCGGACAAACATCTGCGCAAGCACCACAATCTGTACAGAGGTCAGGATCAATTTTATAGATGTCACCTTCAGTAATTGCCTCAACCGGACATTCATCAATGCAAGTACCACATGCGGTACATTCATCTGTTATTTTGTAAGCCATAATTCTTTTGTGTGTTTAGTTAATAATTCATAATTAATATGCCCGCAAATATACATATTAAATTAATAAACAATAAATAGAAAACCTTTTTTTTAGATATGAAAATAATTCGTCAACTTACATTTATGATTATTACAGAATGCAAAAAAAAAATATTTTAAAAACAGCATTAATATTTAAGAAAAAATTAACTTTGCCGAAATTATTAAATATATATTGATATGGCATTTGAAGATAATAAAGTTATTGTTCTAAATGATGTAGTAGTCAGGTTTGCCGGAGATTCAGGTGATGGGATGCAACTAACAGGCACACTATTTTCTGATATTGCTGCTGAGTCAGGATATGATTTTGCTACTTTTCCGGATTATCCATCCGAGATCAGGGCTCCACAGGGTACACTGCTGGGTGTTTCCGGTTTCCAGGTTCGTTTTGGGAATGTTGATATTCTTACTTCAGGAGACCATTCCGATGTGTTGGTAGCTATGAATCCTGCATCTTTAAAGACAAACCTAAAATGGGTTAAGCCTGGTGGTACTATCATCGTTGATACTGATACTTTTGTAGAGAAATCTCTTGATAAGGCCGGTTATGAGAAAAACCCGCTTAATGATGGCAGTCTTGATGATTTTAACCTTGTCAGAGCTCCAATTACTTCATTAACTCTTGATAGCCTGAAAGATCTTGAGATGAATGCTAAAGCAGCTGCTAAAAGCAGGAATATGTTTGCTCTTGGAGTATTATTCTTCTTATTTAATAAGGATTACGCCGCCTTGGATCCTTTTTTCGAAAAAAAATTCGCATCTAAACCGATGCTTGTTGAAGCTAATAAAATTGTAGTTCGGGCCGGGTTTAGCTATGCAGATACTATAGAAGCTCTATCAGCCACTATTCAGGTTGCACCTGCAAAACTCGAAAAAGGGACTTATAGAAATATTACAGGGAACCTTGCTACAGCATGGGGTTTTCTTGCTGCCTCAGAAAGATCAGGCAGGAAATTGTTCCTTGGCTCATATCCCATTACTCCTGCATCTGAGATACTTCAGGAATTGGCAAAACATAAAGTGTTTGGTGCAAAAGTATTCCAGGCTGAAGATGAGATTGCCGGTATATGCTCTTCTATTGGAGCAAGCTTTTCTGGTTCTTTGGCTATTACTTCAACATCCGGACCGGGATTATCTTTAAAAAGTGAAGCTATAGGCCTGGCAGTAATGACTGAATTACCTATTGTTGTTGTTAATGTTCAGAGGGGTGGTCCTTCAACAGGCCTGCCCACAAAATCCGAACAAGCTGATTTGTTACAGGCAATTTATGGAAGAAATGGCGAGTGCCCTACTATAGTGCTTGCTGCATCATCAGCGTCAGATTGCTTTTATTTTGCATATGAAGCTGCAAAGCTTGCAATGGAACACATGACACCCGTTATTTTACTAACTGACGGATCATTGGCTAATGGATCAGAAGTATTTAAGATTCCTAAGCTTTCTGATCTTGCATCAATAAATCCTCCAATAGTAAAAGCTAATGATCCTGAATATAAACCCTATCCGACAGATGCGACAAAATTAAGCCGAAGATGGGCTGTCCCCGGAGCCACAGGACTGCTTCACAGAATTGGTGGCTTGTAAAAAGAAAATATCTATAGTAATGTCTCACATATTATCGAAAACCACCAGCTAATATTTAATTTACGGTAAGAAAAAGTGCAAAGAGTTGCTAATTATATCA
>JAIOTT010000375.1 GCA_021106655.1 Bacteroidales bacterium | reverse complement strand
TTCTTTTTGTTTTGCGGTCTGGACGAGACTCGAACTCGCGACCTCCTGCGTGACAGGCAGGCATTCTAACCAACTGAACTACCAGACCAAATTTACAAGAACTTTTTCCTAAAAAAGGAGTGCAAATATAAATGTATTTTTTTTATTAGCAAAAAGTTTTTTACTTTTTTATGAAAATATCAGACTATGACCAGACTCCACTTATCTTGCTACCACAAAACTTACAACTCCCACTATCCAGATTATTCTGTAAGATCCTGTATCCTTTTCGTTCAATAATGATCTTTTTACACTCCGGGCAAAGTGTATTTTGTGCATCTGAGCCAGGAACATTACCAATATAGACATACTTCATTCCTGCCTTTAATGCAATTTCTCTGGCTTTGATCAAAGATTTCACCGGAGTCGGGGGAAGCTGTGTAAGTTTATACATTGGATGAAAGCGACTAAAATGCAAAGGATTATCTTCAAGACCATTTTTACACAGCCATTCGCACATCCGTTTTATCATATCCATATCATCCGTCCATGTTGGAATAATCAGGTTTGTTATTTCCAGCCACACACCCTCCTCTTTCATTATCTTTAATGTATCAAGCACCGGCTGTAGAGTACCTCCATTTAGTTTCATATAAATATCATTATCAAAACTTTTCAGGTCGATGTTTGCTGCATCAATATACTTACAAAGTGCTCTTAAAGGCTTTTCATTAATAAATCCGGCTGAAACCATAACATTACGGACGCCATGGGAATGGGCGATTTTCGAAGTGTCGTAGGTATATTCGTAAAAGGCAATCGGTTCTGAATATGTATAAGCTATTAAATTACATTTATTATTTAAACACTCCTCTACTGTCTTAACTGGCATAAGGTCATAATTCCTTGTTGTTTCGGGGCTTACCTGTGAAATAGTCCAGTTCTGACAGTTCATGCATCTCAAATTACAACCGGCAGTTGCAATTGAAAATATCTTCTTGCCCGGCAAAAAATGATATAGTGGTTTTTTTTCAACAGGATCAATATGTATAGCACAAGGATTTCCATATGCTATAGATATTAATTTATTATCAAAATTTTTTCTTGTTCTGCAGTCACCCGATTTTCCTGGTTTTATGATACAATACATTGGGCACAGCTGACATTCAACACCAAGTACATGCTCCCCATAGAATTTTGCCTCAACACTCCATTTCCATGGCTTGTCGGAAGGTAATTTAAATTTCAAATCATTTAAAGCAAAAACTTTTGGAGTACACAATCCTGCTGCAACCCCTCCCATCCCTATGAGGCTGTATTTCAAAAACTTTCTTTTGTTTATTTTCCGGGATTCTGAAGGCATTTTTTTAGACTCAAATTTGAATTCGTTGTTATTGTTCTATTGCTTCTATTGTTCGATTGTTACATTGCTAAATTGTTCTCTTTAAATCTTTATCATCTGGCGACTGAAGACTGTTTACTACCTACTTTCTTCCATCAACATATTAACATATTATCACATTAACACATTATATCTTTGTTCCAATCTTTCTTCTGACAAAGATAATCAATATAACCAAGAAATTCAATGAGCCGATAATCAGGCTTAACTTGATAATTCCGAGCAGAGGCAACAGGAAGACAGCCACTATCAAAGCTCCCAAAGCAGACCCAAAAAGATCTGCACTATACAAAGAGGCCGCTACCTTCTTAACTTCACCCTTTTGAAGACGTGAGGCAAAATTAAATTGAAGACCTACCAAAAAACCAATTATCATTGCCAGTAAAATAATTACAGACTCTGTTAGAACACGATGAAGGTTATACTTTGCCAATACAATCAACAAAAAAGGTACAATAATTACAAACAAACCTATTCCAGCCTGATTAATTAAATATGTCTTGATATTGATTTTTCTAATAACTCCCTGTCCGATAATAGCTCCTGCCGCCAGGCCTGCCATAAACAGTGTAATTAATACTCCTGTGTATTTATAAATATAACCATGCATTATCTGAAAAGCAATAATTAAAAGAAACTCCATGGATGACGCAGTAAAGCCCGCAGTGAACATACCTAAGTTTACAGGATTAAGAGTAAACAAAAAAAGTAAAAGAAGAAAAATCAGCAAAACTGCAATTAGCCATATATTAATATGGAAATAACTTAACCATAACTGCAAATGACTGAAACTGGATACTGGAACAAAATCACGGTTCACTTTCGCTGTATTGTCCAGATGGCTTAATATCTCCTCACTTCTATCCCTGACTAATGCATCATCGATGTAATACTCATTCACATATTCAGTAGCAACATTTCGTTCATTAATTAATTTACTAATATTTATATTTAGAATACTATCTGATGCCAGGAAATAATTCTTTCCCCCGGGAATAAGTAAAACATTATTAAAAACACTTTTTAGGGTGGATAATAATATGGAATTTAATTTTATCTCTTCTTCACTGATGTAATTCAATGTTGATGGCAAACTTACTGAAATGACAGCTCCGTCATTTAATATTCTCTTCAACTCCTGAAAAAACTCCTGTGTATAATACCTGTTTAATTGAATAGTTGTAGGTTCAGCAAGGTTTGAGATTATCACATCATATTTTTTTTCTGTGCTCTTAACAAAAATCCTTGCATCACTGATTATAATATTCACAGTGGAGGTATCAGGAACATTGCAATAATCCTTACTAATGTTAATCAGCCACGGATTTAATTCAACATAATCAATCAGACCAACAGGATACTTTAATATTTCAGCTATTGTTCCTGACAGTCCGCCTGAGATAAGAAGAATGTTCTGTGGAGATTCTTGCTGGATCATAGCATAATGAACATCTTCCTCCTTCGACATAATATTGTCGGATGAAAAAATGGGGACACCATGTTCGTAAAAATTATTTTGATCACCTGATCTTGTAATTACAATATTTCCATAAGGTGTTTCTTTATTAACAAGAATCTCCTGTCCTGGAAACAAAAAGGATTTTGCCAAAGTATCCATATCAACCCGAAATACCAGCACACCAGCAATAATCATTATACCCAATACGATATATTTAAACCGTGTATACCCCGTATAATTTGCAAGAACAAATGCTGCAACCAGGTTAATCAATAATATAACCTTAAGACTTTGAAAAGTGCTAAATACAAACAATATGATAAAATTAAAACCCAACCCGCCAAGAATACTTCCTATAGCATCCAGAGAATATACTTTACTGATAGAATTCCTGTTTTCATTTCGTGATATAATTACAGAAAAAAAAGTAAACAATAAACCGGAGGCCAGGCAATATGGTATCAAAAGAACAAATGAAGCATAGAATATCTCAATCATATTGATCATGCTTCCGCTAGTAAAAACAATGTTTTTTAAATAATTCAACAAAAAAACTGTAAGTAAGGGAAGGAAAGCTATCAATACCTGAAAAACAAGGATATTAAAAACTTTTACACCGCGGTATTTCCATAACTTTCCAATAAATGCACCAAGTCCGGTCAGAAGCATCCAGTTTGCCAGAATAACACCCATCACGAGTTCATTTCCGTAAAAGATATTTAGGAATTCACGTAAAATAATGATCTGAGTAATTATTGATGATATACCAAGGATAACAACAGCAATAACAAGGCCTAATCGAGGTTTTTCATGTATTTTTAGCAGGTATATCATCTGTATGATATTAAAAGCAATATTGTGGTTTTCGCATAACCAAATAATATTGTGAGTTAAAAATAAGGTTTTTTTTTGAATTGACGAATGCGGAAAAAATTTGCCGCAAATTCACGAATAAATCAATTAGTCTTACATTCATGCTTTAGTAGCAAAAATCAACACATGAGTGAAATAATCCCTAAATAAAAATGCTTTCATTAACAGACATAATTTTGTATATTTGTATTTCATCCTTCACAAAATATTTCATAATGATCACAAATAAAGCAAAGCTGCTATCGTTACTGTTAATTTTCTTATTCGCTGTTAACTGCTCTTCACAACACCAAAAAAAACAGGATCAAAAACAGGACAATACCTCAAGAATACTAATAAACAGGAAAGCTACCGCGGCGGGAAGATTTTATACATCTAACCCCGTTGAGTTAAGATCTACATTAAAAAAACTATTTGCCGATGCTATCCCCAAAAAAACAAATAACGTAGTTGCCATCATTTCACCTCATGCTGGATATGCATTTTCAGGTGAAGTCGCTGCCTCCGCATATAATCAGATTGATAAAGAAAAAAATTATGAGAACATCTTTATTATCGCTTCCAGCCATTGTACATCATTTTACGGAGCGTCAATTTACAGTCTGGGGAATTACGAAACTCCTTTGGGAGATGTTAGTGTAAATATACCTTTAGCAATTAAATTGAAGCAGGAAAACGATGTATTTACATACAATACTGAAGCCCATAAAAATGAGCACAGTCTGGAAAATCAACTTCCTCTGTTGCAATATATTATGGAAACTAAATTCCATATTATTCCTATTGTAATAGGTTCACAATCAGCAGATGTTAGTGAAAAGATCGCCGAGGCACTTAAACCTTATTTTAATGAGAATAACCTGTTTATCATCAGTTCAGATTTCTCCCATTACCCGAAATATGAGGATGCGAATGTTGTTGATAAAAATACAGCTGATGCCATCTGCAGAAATTCCCCGGATTATCTTATTGAAACATTAAGGAAGAATGAAGAACATAATATAAGGAATCTTGCCACGAGTCTTTGTGGCTGGACTTCTGTACTAAGCTTATTGTACATGACTTCTGATAATCCTGATGTAGAGATTATCCCTGTCCAATATAAAAACTCAGGAGATGTTGCAATTGGTGACAAAGACAAGGTTGTTGGCTATTATTCAATTGTAGTCACAAAAAAAAATAAGGATGAAGGGTTGGAGACTGGCTTCTTTCTCAATAACAATGAGAAAATAAAACTCCTGGAAATTGCTCGTGAAACGATAACCACTTATCTTTTGGATAAAAAGACTCCATTTGTTGCCGAAAATGAGCTAAGTGACAACCTCCTTTTACATTGTGGTGCTTTTGTTACCCTTAACAAAGATCATCGGTTAAGAGGCTGTATCGGAAGGTTTACTGCTGACATTGCTCTCTACAAAGTAATACAGGAAATGTCTATTGCGGCAGCCACCCAGGACAGAAGATTTCCAAATGTAAGCACTAAGGAAATTGAAATGCTTGAGATTGAAATATCTGTTCTTACACCTTTGAAAAAGATAGAATCAATTG
The DNA here is from genome assembly GCA_021106655.1 of Bacteroidales bacterium. GTDB lineage: Bacteria > Bacteroidota > Bacteroidia > Bacteroidales > SMBSF77 > SMBSF77. The sequence continues at coordinate 4,493 of JAIOTT010000375.1, read as the reverse complement.
ATGAGATTGAAATGGGTAAACATGGTATTTACATCAAAAAAGGATATGCTTCAGGTACATTTCTTCCACAGGTAGCTACAGAAACAGGCTGGTCGAAAGAAGAATTCCTTGGTCATTGTGCAAGAGATAAAGCAGGTCTTGGATGGGATGGATGGAGAGAGGCTGATATCTATATCTATGAAGCAGTTGTTTTTAGCGAACATGAATTTAGTGAAGGAAAGTAGCAGTGGCAGTAGCAGTGGCAGTGGCAATTTGAATTAAATTTCTATTGTGTCAGGATTAGTTTACAGCTCCTGGACTGATTCTTATACCTCAATTGGCAAAAATATAAACCTGCAGGTAATTGTGTTGCATTCCAGATTACATGATGCTCACCTTTTTTAATAAACTCATTAACAAGTTTCTTAATCATACGTCCATCTTTATCAAAAACAGATAAATCCACTATTCCATCTTCAGGAATATTGAACTTTATTCTGGTTTGATCCATAAAAGGGTTTGGGGTATTTTCACAGAAGAACAAATCGTCATCAGATGGTGATAGATTGAAAATTTCATATTGTCCTGTAGTAGTCCATTCCACTATTGTAACTAAATCCGGTCCCGGCATAACAACAACAGCCTTATTTACAGAAGGGTTATAATCAAAGTATGATGGTACTGCAGGCAACACAATAACATCAGATCCTCTGTGAAGATGCCCGGGTTCGGTTGCTGTAGATTGTGTAAGAACTATAGGGACTCCAAGTTCGTCAACCATAATCTGAATAAGTGCTCCAAAGCTGGAATAGTAATCAATTCCTGTTGTGTTGCCAACAGTAGGATTTATATGGGCAATGGTTTTACTTGTCATATTTCCAATCAGAAACTCATTATTTATATCATCATAAGTACATCTGGCAGGAGCATCACCGGTAGCAAAAGTATTGATCACATATGATGCTGCACCGTCGATCCTTATCAAGGAATAAGTATCATCATTCATATTTGTAACAACAGCATATTCTCCTGTGTTATTAAATGCACATTGAAGCGGAAAATCTCCAACTGCTAATGTAGATACTATAGTGTTTGTTTGAGTATCGAATACTTTCACCTGATCATCAAAACTTGCTGCAACAAGCACTGTATTACCGTAAGGGCCAACTCTTACATCACTCCTAACACCATATCCTGCCCAACTGATCCCAATTACTCCACATGGAACGTATGCAACTTCAGAACTCAATGCACCGTTAAGGCTGATAACTGATACTGCATTTGTTTTTACATTACCAACATAAGCATGTAGGTCATCAGGAGCTATTGAGACAATATCAGGTCTGTCGCCGCTTGTGGGGATGTTAGCTACAAAATCGTTAGTAAAAAGGTCAATAATCTTTACATTATTACTGTTAAATCCACCAAGTACTGCCCAGTGAGAGTCGGAGGTAATACCAACACTATTTGTTTTATCACCAAGTTCAATTATTGTATCTACTTCATGATTTACAATATCAATGATAGTAATATTATCAGAGAGTGTATTTGTAACAACTGCTTTCAGGCCATCAGCTGTTATAGCTACACGATAAGGTGTATCGCCTTCAGGGTCATGCCCTGCAGCCCGTTTACCCATATAATTCGGGACAATGGGAATTGTATAATCATAGAAGTATAAGCCTTCATAACGTAAGGGATCAAAACCGGCTGCTCTGTTGCCAACAGGCGACACAGCACCACTGCTCATTGAGTTCCCAATCCATTGACCAATAACAGCTTCAAGATTAAAATCTATTATAGAAAAGCGGTACTGGCCGCTAACTGCAAGGCTATGGTCTGGAGATGTCCCTATCCAGAAAGCAGTATAAGTTGACGTAAAAACTACAAAATCAGACGACACAAAGCGGACTATAGCACTCGAATTATTGCTGATACCGATATAAGCCTTACTTCCATCATAATTAACCCCTACCCCATTAGTTGATATTGTATATCCTGTAATTATTACACTATCAACAATTGTACGTGACAGAAGATCTATCTGATGCACAACTGCGGGATTAGTTTTTGTTAAGGCAACTAGTATAGAATCATTCCCTGACAATCCAATAGTGAAACAATTCTGCACACCGGTAATATAATCATCCACAAGTCCGGTTGAGGTACTTATAAAAAAGATTGTATCATTGTTATTGGCAACAATTAAATGATGTCCGTCAGGTGAAACTTCAAATTCGGAATAAGTAAAATAATTCCTGCCATTGCCTGTTACCCAAGAAATTGTTTGTAAAGCTACCGGAAAATTATTTATCGGGCTAAGCTTTGTCATAGTCACAAGATCAATAACTTCACAAACATTATCAATATCGCAAGAAACATATGCCCGTGTACCATCTCTGCTGACTTTAACACAAACAGGTTGTTCACCTGTATCAAAAGATCCAACAACTGCATATGTATTCAGGTCTACAACTTTAACCTGATCACTGAACATACATCCAACTATTGCATAATCGTCAGTAACAGCAATGCCATAAGGATATTCACCGACAGAAACATTAGTAATTACGTCCATGGATTGCCAGTCGTATACAGTCAGATCGTTGGTTTCCCTGTTTGTCAGAAGCACTCTCAAACCATCTTTGGTAAATACATTCCTTCCCATATAATCTCCCTCTGGAACCTGACCGGGATTAACATTAACCTGATCAAGTTTGGGATTATTATTTTCAATAAAATCATTGATTGTTTGCCCGGGTTTTACATTAATATGCTTTATATCCAGGTCAGAATTGGGATCAAAACTTTGTGCGAAAATTACCGGAAATAAAGGGATAAAGATTAATAAAATAAACAGGACTTTTGTTTTCATAGGATAATATCTTTAATTAGCATTAGTCTTTTTACCACAATGTTCAGCATAGAACACACAAGGGATTTCACAAAGACACACTAAGGTAAATAAAAAAGTGGGGATGTGTCATTAAAAAAAGCAGGGACGCACCATGGCACGTCCCTACAAATTATTCGTCACTAAATAGTGTTATTACTGAATCACGATCTTCTTGTTCATCACGCTTTCAGAGCTCCTGATCTTTACAAAATACACTCCTTTTGAGAAGTTTGAAAGATCAAGTTGATGAATGTATCCATCCATATCAGGTTTTATTTCCTCATTATAAATGGTCTGTCCGTGAGCATTTGTAATGCTAAGACCAAGTGGCTCATTAATCTCTTTAATCATAATAAAAAAGAGTCCGTCAGATGGGTTTGGATAGATCTGTATGAACTTATCAAGACCCAATTCATCAATACCGGAGCAATCTATAAAAGTAACTGTGATGCTGTCGGTTACCTGAATACCATTTTGATCAGTTAGTAATAGATAAAACCGTTTTGAACCAATGCCAATACCTGTGGAATCCACTTCCAATGTTTGCTCATTCGAATATACCTGGAAGTTTTCATCATACCAGGTGTAGTATGCTTCAGGTATACCTGCATTGAGAATAATAGTAGAAACATCACAATCAGTTACATCAGGTCCAAGATCAAGCATTGGGCCATCAACGATCTTAACATTATCCACATAGAAATAAAAATCATTATCCTTGGCAGTTACTTCAAAGCCAATAAAAAGATCCTGATCCACAAAGGCAGATAATGTGAATTGCCTGTGCGCAAAATGAGGGTTTTCTACCTGATGAGCATTATCAATAATCAGAATTGTACTAACATTTTGCTGGCAATCAATTACACTAACTTCTACTGATTCGCCTGTTTGTAAATAATAAGCATAATAATTTGTATCCCAAAGGACATAATCAAACAACAGATATGAGTTTGCGTGTATAGGGCCAATTTTAATATTTGTCATGGCATTCGCATAAATAGTCGAAGCAACTGTATCGGGGTTAGTCATGAATTTACCCATGTATTGATCATCTCCACTATTATCTATATCCATATCTCCAACCCAATTACCCAGAGGGATAAATGCCTGGAAATCATCGATAAATGGAATTGGGACTCCGAGTGAAATAGAGAATTCTCCATATGCAGTATCATTGATACTTATAATATCGTTAAGCACGCTGGTATAAGCTTTTGTTGAATAGTGTCCTGTTAGTATAATATCTATTAAACCCATATAGAGTTCTGTAGATGCTAAAGGTGGAAGAGTATCCACAAAACTAGTAGGTGAAGTATTTACAAATCCACTTGGGTCGGTCATACTAAATGTCACTGGTACATCATAAAGAGTATCTGTTCCAAAATTAAAGACCTCTACTACTATGCTATCATTGGCAAGACCGCAGTATAGGTTCGTGGCAGGACTGATAACATCTATTACACCTGCATCTTTTGGTTGCTTTTCATGCATATTAATATTATCGATAAATACCGCATCACCTTCCGGATACTCTTGATAATTCCTTGTTGAATCATATTTACAGCAAGCATGGAAAGTGAGTGTAAAATCATCAGTTACATAAGGCGTAAGATCAAAG
>JAIOTT010000174.1 GCA_021106655.1 Bacteroidales bacterium | reverse complement strand
CCTTTCATGTCAAGAGCATCAGTAATAATGAGGCCGTCAAATGCAAGTTTTTCCCTGAGTAGGTCATTAACAATTGATCTTGATAAAGTGGATGGAGTGTTTTCAGTTGTATCAAAAGCAGGGAGGTAGAGATGAGCTATCATTATTGCATCAACGCTACTATCAATCATGTTTTTAAAGGGTACCAGCTCCAGGGTGTCAAGATATTCCTGTGAATGTTTAATAACTGGAAGTGCAAGATGAGAGTCTGTGTCAGTATCTCCATGTCCGGGAAAATGTTTGGCAGTTGCCAGAATACCATTATCCTGCATCCCTTTCATGTAGGCAATTCCTTTATTTGAAACCAAATATTTGTTTTCACCAAAGGATCTGAAATTAATTACGGGATTTAATGGATTATTATTGACATCGACAACGGGAGCAAAATTCATATGTATCCCAATTCTTTTGAACTGTTCTGCAATGCTCTTTCCCATTTGGTATATCAAACTATCATACTGTATTGCGCCAAGTGTCATTTGGTATGGAAAATCCATCACGCTGTCAAGTCGCATTCCAATTCCCCATTCACCATCAAGGCAAATCAATAATGGTGTTTTTGCTAATTTCTGCCAGTAGTTGGTTATTTCTGCTTGACTTACCGGAGAGCCTTTAAAAAATGTTATTCCACCGATATTATATTCATTAATTAATTTGGTAATCTTAGTGTAGTAGGATGATGGTTTATTTGAATATGACCTGATTACCATTAGTTGAGCAATTCGTTCCTCAGGAGTAAGGGATTGAAAAACAGAGTCGACCCAGCTTGTATCGTTAATAATTTCATTTTCTTCGGTAACAGAGAAGGAATTATTCGAAAACGAATTCATTGATTGTATCAATGTGATGAGTAATGATAATGTGAAAATTATTCTGGTGTTTTTCATTGATATTTTAAATATAGTGTGATTTTCTTATGTTTATTGTAATCATGCATCATCTTCATCAGCTGAATCAAGCTCTTCCAGAATTTTGTTTACGTCTTCTTCTGTTGTCGTTAGCTTCATTTTACAGACTTTGATTAGTTGTGCAGCTCTTTTCACTTTTTCAGAAAGTTCATCAACAGAGATTTCTCCTTCTTCGATTTGAGATACTATTTCTTGTAGTTCCTCAAATGCATCTGTATAGTTAATATTGTCGCTCATATTTTAAATTATTTGTGTGATGACTCAACTTTGCTTGTAATTTGCCCGTCATAAACCACTGTTTTCAAGATTATACCTTTCTTTACCAGCTTAATACTTTTAATAGCTTTACCATCTAATTGTGTTATGCTGTATCCTCGTTTCAATACACTCTCCGGGCTCATATTGATTATATTCTTTTCAGTGTTGTTTAGTTCACTCTTCCTATCCTTAAGTAAAAGTAATGATCTGTTAAAAAACTTTTCCCTCAAATGATAAGTTATCTGCTTTTCTTTAACAATTAACAATTTAGTGACAGAGTTAAACAGTTTAGTTTCAGATTCAAACTTTGATTCTTCTTCTGATATTAACCTTCTTGATTTATCAATAATTTTTTCCTCAGCTTTTTGGACAGGAATAGAGAAATTATGAAATTTTTGCATTAAATATTCTGCAACTTTTGTTGGTGTAATTTCATTTGAATAAGAAACCATTTCACTTACTGTTTCGTTTGTTGAATGACCAATACCTGTAATTACCGGAATTGGGAACAAAGCAATTTTACTTGCTAACTTATAGTTGTTATAGAAAGATAATCCAATATCTCCTCCGCCTCCTCTTATTATTGTAACAATATCAAAATGTTTTATTACTTTTTTAATCCGGTTCAGTTGATCACATATTGCTTTAACGGCTTTATCCCCTTGTAATAATGAAGGAAACAATAAGTGAAAAAACTTATAATTCCAGGAGTTCGTTTCAATAACATTTAAAAAGTCAGCATAGCCCTTACTTGTTTCAACAGAAATAATGGCAATACGCTGTGGAAGCAAAGGGAGTGTGAGTATTTTATTCCTGTTAAATATCCCTTCATCTTTCATCCGCGTAATTGTTTCCTGTTTTTCTTTTTCAAGATCGCCTAATGTGTAACCAGGGTCAATGTCAATTATTCTTAATGCTAATCCATGTTCAGGTTTGAAGGAGATTTTTGCCAGGAAAAGGATTTTAATACCATCTTTCAGTGGCTCTTTTAATACTCTTTGAAAAGTTTTATTTATTTGAAGATAGTCATCTTTCCACAGATTTGCTTTTATCAGAGCGATAACTTTACCATCTTTTTTTTCTAATAACTCAGGATAACAATGTCCTGAATAGCTATAATAATTTAGCTTGTTCATCTCGGCTAGTACCCAGAATGAACTTTTATACCTGTCTTCAAGTGTTTTTTGTATACTTTTTGTAACCTCGAGAAGAGTGTATGCTTTTTTATTGTTTATCGTTTCAGGCATAATAAGTTGTGTCTTTAGAGCCCTCAAGTTGCATAACTCTTCGACTTCCTACAGCTTACAAAATTAAGAAAAAAACCTTTAAGACGTGTACGAAGGTTCTCAAGTTAAAAGGTTCACAGGTTCGATTTTTCGATTGTTATCTTTGGCCTCCGTTTGGCGAAGCATTCACTCTACAATGAACAGGGATTCGTTATTTTATATTCGATTTTCATAGTAAGTCTCTTATTTGAATAGACAAGTAATTCGATTTCTAAAATTATTGGGAAAAGAAGTAACAAGAAAAAGTATTTTCTAAGGATCCATTCAGACAAGTGTAGCATAATAGATTTATTTTATTCTCAGCACATCAAAATAATATTTAACCACTAATTGTCTTTTGAAAATATTCTAAATGGGATTTAGGGTTTCCATCCCCTCGTTCCTCGGGGATTTAAACCCATTGTACTTGTCTCTTCCGTCTTCAGTCTCTCGTCTTTCTTCTTCCATTAATCATTAATAATTATCTTCCTAAACTATTGAGGGAAATTGCATATATTTGTTTAAAATTATCAAGCAGAAGGTGCAGGAAGTAGTCGATAAGTGTGTTGGCAATTGTTATGGCCATGCTAAAAAAAAAGCCCACGCACAAATAGCACATTTGGTTTTTGTCGACACGCAAAATACCAACCCAAAAAAACCAAAAGAGCTATTTCTTGCCAACGCTTGGAGAAAAAGTCACAGTATCAAGTATTATGAAAGACGTAAACCAATATTTAGAGATAGGTACAGAAGTCTATAATGATAGTATATATGCTTGTATACCTATAAATGTATTTTATAGGTTGAGAAGACGATAATATTAGTATATTTGTAAAAAACAATAT
>JAIOTT010000110.1 GCA_021106655.1 Bacteroidales bacterium | reverse complement strand
TGGCATCCAATGCCATACCTGCAAGTGCGTTGGTGTCGTTAACACTGCCTGTATCATTATTGACAAATAGCTTATGTTTACTATCACATCCGGCTTGTACATTGTATCCTACATTTACCACATTGCGCAGTCTGACGGTGGCAATATGAAAAGTTGGGCATTTTGAAATAACAATTTTTCAATTTATCACACCGTTAATTCATTACTAATTCATTCATATTTAGTACTATCAGCCCCATTTTTTATATTGCATGTTAGCAAATGTTATTTCTTAATAATTTTTAGAACAGTTTTGTGATTGTTTTGATCAGATACCTCTAACAGGTATATACCGCTTTCTTCACTGTTTTGTATTTCTACTCGTTTTTCGGCACTTACAAATTTTGTGTTTATTGCTTGCCCAAGTGCATTTCTAAGAACAAGATTTAGACCATCATGATCTCTCCCAAATTCAACTATCAGATTTCCTTCAGTAGGGTTAGGATAAATTTGAATTTGCCCTTCAAAGCTGTTTTCTAAAAGTCCCAAACTAAAGTTTGGTTTTAATTTATGTACGAAAATGTTATAACTATATATCGGAGTACTTAGGTTAAAAGTTGTAGTATCAGGGTCAAAATCTGTTGTTCCGTCAAAAAAACCTGTAGTGTATACATTATTATTGTCTACAGCTAAGGAATTTGTAAAAACTTGGCTTGTCCCAGCGAACAGACCTGCCCAAACGAAATTACCCGATGAATCTAGCTTACTTATGAAAGCATCACCAGATCCTGATGTAAGATTAAAAACTCCTAGCCCTGGGTCAAAGTCATTTGTGCCGAGAAAACAAGCACCAGTTGTATATACATTGCTACTGTTGTCTAAGGCGATGGATTTCCCATTAATTCCCCCTAGTTGTTTTGCCCACATTAGGTTTCCTGATGAATCGAGTTTGTTGATAACGGGCGTAGTGCCTAAAGGGTACCAACCACTAGTGTATATATTATCGTTATCATCGACGGCGATTGTTGAGCCTTCTCCAAGCCCCATTAGTTTTGCCCAAACAAAAATGCCTGATGAGTCTAATTTACTAATATAACTCCCTGAATTAATAGGGTCTGAACTGGTGAGATAAAAGGTGCCGGGTCCAGGGTCAAAATCAACTGTTGCAGTCGCACCAATAGTTCCTGTGGAATAAACATTACCATTTCCGTCAATAGCTATTGAATAACCCACTCCACCTTCTGTACCTCCTAGTTGTTTTGCCCAAACAAAATTGCCTAATGAATCAAGTTTGCTGATAAAAATATCACTATAAGCAATCACAGTGAGGTTGAAGGTAGAGACAGGATCCGGATCAAAATCAGTTGTACCATCAAAATATCCTGTTGTATACACGTTTCCCGTAGCATCAACAGCAATGGAAAAAGCATCAGTCGGGGATATCGAGGATATTCCGCTTATTTGTTTTGCCCAAATAAAGTTGCCCGCTACATCTATTTTTTGAATAAATATGTCTCTATCTCCTCCACTGGAAGTTAAATTAAAGGTTCCTGCTCCGGGGTCAAAATCAACTTGTCCAATGAAAGAACCAGTAGTGTATATATTTCCACTGGAATCTATTGTAATAGCATTACTTTCTTGAAAGCCGGTTCCTCCAAATTGTTTTGCCCAAACAAAATTGCCCAATGAATCAAGTTTGCTGATAAAAATGTCACCATATTCACAAATCGCAGTGAGATTGAAGGTAGAAGCAATATCTGGATCAAAGTCTACAGTTTCTTTAAAATTACCAGTGGTATAAACATTACCTTTACCATCTACGGCAATAGAAGTTCCTTCATCCCAACCAGTACTTCCCATCTGTTTTACCCAATGTAAGGTTTGTCCGTAAGAGGTTGTGCTCACTATTGAAAAAATTGCTAGGTAGAATGTATGGATATATATGTTTTTTAATGGTATCATATTATTTCAATTAATTATTAATATTTGCCAACGGTAAATTGTATGGGGCGGAGCGGTTTACGGAGTGACTACTTGTCAGACCACACAAAAGCTGATGCGAGAACTGAACCTTATAATTACCACTTTACCCGCTATAACCTATACAAAATGTTAGCTGGTGTAAGATTTTATATTTTATTTAAAAAGTTCAATTAGGTAATCAATTGGGAGAACAACACTAAAGCCAGAATTATTTAAATATTTTAAATTTGGTATTGAAGTATCTGATTCGTATGGAATATATTCAATTATTATACCTATTAGCTTTGTTACAATATATTTCTCTGTTTCGCTAATTTCAAAAACTGGGCAACCACTGTATCCAAGATATACTGGGCAATCAATAATTATTGATTTGTTTTTATTAAATTTTTGGGCAATGATTCCTTTTCTAAGCATCGCTTTTCTATAATCAAACTGATCTTTAATATATCTTAAACCATAAGCTTTTGGATACCCTATTACATAAACATCATTACCAATATTAACTTCAGAATATTTCCTTAAATTGCTTCTAACAATTCCCCTGATTGTTGCGGACTTCTTTCCACTGTTAAGATGTTTATAGGATATAACTTTATTTTCAAAACTGCCAATATTTATTGCGACAACATCATATTTGGGATGAAAAATGATTAATTTATCTCGAGCCAATTTTTCAAAATCAAAGGATATATCATGTGAAACCGTATCAAAATTTTGATCCTTATAAGTTTGAATAAGTAAATTCTTTGGTTTGAAGTTTTTTATTTTAGAAATAATAACATGTTTAGCAGTTATTAAGTATGCTTGATTTGCGTCCAAATAAATAAAACCAGTTCCATATGAAATATTTCCAATAGAATCACTGAGCTCAATATATACAGAGGAGTTTATAAAATGATGATTTAGTTGAGCACTTAATTTAGTATTACTGAATAAAGCAATTAATAGAAATATGCTAATTGAAAATAGTCGTCTAATCATTTTTTGAGTTTTAAAGAACCTTATACCAGCTAACG
>JAIOTT010000351.1 GCA_021106655.1 Bacteroidales bacterium | reverse complement strand
TTTCTTTCTCATGAATTTTTACGGAAGACTCAACAAATCCAAATTCATCACCTCTATCCAAAAACAAAACTCCCGAATCATCAGTTTCCAATTGGCGAAAGCATACTTTCGTATAACTTGTACCAAAATCAATACCCAAATGAATAGAAACAACTTGCTGCACGGGTATTTTGTTTGCAATAAATTCAGAAAATAAGGATTCACTATCCATTCCGGCTGAAGCAAGCTTTCTCTTCTCGAGATATTCCCTTTTCAGGCGAATCAATTCTTGGATTTGTTTTAGTATCATGTTAATTCTCGGCGTCTACATAAACAAACCCAATACTCAATTCATTTGTGTTTGCATCGATATTTCTTCTGCTCTCAACCTTTCTCTTTTTTAATTCCAGGTCGTGTTCTTCCTTCGCTATTAACCCTTTGAGAGCAGGTATCAATTGTCTTTTCTTAGGATCATCACTTGTCTCAAGATTTCTTATTCTTTCCAAATATCCTTCAGATTTCCGTTTATACAGGTTGTTCGCACTATTGAGTTGTCGATTACAGAACAACTTATTTTCAAGTTCTATTTCCTCATAAAATTCACCAAATGAATCGTTCAGAAATTTTTGAGCCCCCTCAACGGCTTCCTTAACCTTCTCAAAATCATCGATATAGTAATCTATATTGGTTATCTGTTTCCCTACAAGCGCCATTAGATTTAACATCTGTTCTGCATTATGTAAACTTACTGATGTGTCAGAATCACAGCTCTTCAAAGAGTATCGAAGCATTGATTGTCTTGTAATCCCGACAAATTCCCATTTTTGAATAACATATCCGTATATTGTATTTTTAAGTTTTGGAAATTCTGCTTGGCTAACTTTAATTGCCGATACGGGAAAGAGTGATTTTCCTTCAATTGAATAATGACTTTTAATCCACAAAATTAGAGGATGAGAAGTATCGACAAACTCAGCCCTTGGCGGTATTGCTCCTTGAAGATGCGTAATTATCTGGTTAAATATGCATAAAATATATTTATGAAATACATTGAGATTAGTCCGTTTATGCGGTTTCTCTCTATATATAAAATCTGAAAACGCCAACTTAGCCTCTTTGGACAATAACAGTCTTCTACTTTGGGAGTAATCAGCATCTTGTTCAATTCTTGTATCTGTATAATAGTCCCGGAAAAAGTCTTCAATAAAAATAATGAGATCAGATCCATCAATCCATCGGTTATTCTCTTTGGATTCGTTTATGGTCTTCAAAATAAAATCAGAAAATCCGAGTAAGTTTACGGCATTATCCTCCAATTGTTGTTCAGCTAATCTATTTTCTAATTTTGCTTTCATTGTCTGAAGTGCTTGTTCCTCCTTCTCCTTTTCAGACAATCTTGGATCATAGATAATATTCATGAGTTCTGTTTGCAATTCACCGATGATATCCTCTATGTCTCCAATACTTCTTTTAAATACCTCTACCCGTTCATAAAGTCGCTCTAAAATACGATCTTCAATTGTTTGTGCATTGGTAAAATTTATTATATTAATTCTATCTGCTTTTTGGCCCAAACGATCAATTCGTCCAATTCTCTGCTCAACCCGCATCGGGTTCCAGGGAAGATCGTAGTTAATGATAATTCGACAAAATTGTAGATCAATTCCTTCACTGCCCACTTCAGAAGAGAGGAGGATAGCCTGCTTGTTATAATTTTTAAAGCGATCAATTATCTCATACTTTTCCTCACCCATTCCCCCTTTTATTTGGAACGTTTGGTATCTATCATTTTGCAATCGTTCTTCCAGATATGACAAGGTTTTTCTAAAATAGGCAAATACAATAATTTTTTCACCCGGATATTTTTGGGATATCATAGTGATAGCTTTAATCAGATCTATGTATTTAGTGTCTTGCTCCCGCAACCTGTCCAGATCGATATCGGACACATTGAATTGCGGTAATAAATTATCGTATTCCTCCTGGAGTACTTCCGTTTCCTGATCATTCAGGATTCCCTGATCTTCCCACATAAATTCCTGTAATTCCTCATATAATCCAGATTCCTGCCATCCTTCTATAGCCGAAACAAGTGAACTTGCCATCTGACGTTGTCTGGTTATTAGCACAAATAATGGGATACCTGTTGTTTGCTCCGCACGATGTCTTACAGCTGCAGACATACGTTCGTACACCTGTAATTCATATCCTGAATATTTCACTTGGTAGGCAGTAGCTTCACGAATTACCCTGTTTTCTATCACATCTCTTTTTCTGGTTCTGCTCATATACCGATTTAATAGTTGGTTGGATTCTATAAGACGACATAATTTCATTTTCAGCTTGATATTGCCTTTGAATTGTTCAAATTTATCAAACGAAAATTGGCTTTTAATATAATTAAGAAGTGTTATCTGATCCTCTATTCCCTGTTCTTCAACTTCTACAAAATAGCGTTTTAACAATTCTGTATCGGTAATACTCCTACGAAGTAAATTTGCAATTTTAATCAAAGGCGCATTAATATCTACCTGATGCAAAAATGTTTCAGTGTCATAAAACTGATCTGGATCTACGAGTTTTAAGAGTTGATAGAGATTTTCACTTGAAGTTTGTATGGGAGTCGCTGTCAGAAAAAGCATGTTTTCTGACACATCTCGTATTAATCGTGCGAAAAGGTTGCTAGCTGTAGATTGGTTTCTGAGGTAATGGGCTTCATCG
>JAIOTT010000410.1 GCA_021106655.1 Bacteroidales bacterium | reverse complement strand
TTTTATCAGCCCTATAAAAGTATTGGCGCAATGCCGGCCATTGATTATGGAGACACTTCCTGGATTCAAAAGTATGCTGAGATTTTTGCCCGGCGTTGGAAACCGTACCTATATAACAATGAAGTTATGCGTGCGGATATCCATGTTGGAGCGTCCGGCAATATGCTGGCTTTTGAATTTTATCCTGCCGATACTGGTGATAAGTGGGATTTGACTCCCAAAGAAGGATCCTGGGATCATATCCTTGAAGAAATTGGCAAGGTACTTCCTAAGCCAATGGGAACATCCCAAATTGTTTTGGATGGAGTTGTCCATGCAATCTCTGATGATGCCATCATTATTATTAAACGGAACGAAAAACAATTCTGGACACGCAGCTTAGCTCGTGAGGACGCTGCTTCTACATTGTGTAAAAGGATGATTGAAACAATGCCTCAAGACGAGGGTGCTGAATAATGGCCCGAAAAGCCGGTTCAGTCAAAATGGGAACCGTGCACCTTCGGGTATGATGATTGGATATATTGTCAGCATGGAACCAATCGTAATATTGGGAAAAGTGAATAAATATCTATCTGCTGACAAATTTCCTTTCTTGAGCTTTTCCTTTACCCAAAAAATTGTTTCGTGTGAGCAGAAATTAATAAGAAAGAATGTAAAACCAGAAAAGTTTAAACTTATTCACCTGTGGGTGAATTTGAAGAATTGATAGTAAAATTTAGGTAAGACGGTATCAACTTTTTTAAGTTGATCGGCAATCAATATTTCAGGTTTCCACCCCTCCGAAAATCTTCCGGTCAAGACAAGTGATCTCTTCCGGTCTCCCGTTCCCGGCCTCCTGTCTCCTTTTTTACCCACGGTTTTTAGTGTGTATTTGCACATCATTATTAATATGATTTTTCTTGCTGAGAAGTGGTAAATATAGTAAAATGAGGCAATTGAAATATTTTCTGGATATTAAGGGAAACAAGTGGATAGACTGCAAGAAGTTGGCTTTTTAGTCAATTATCCTGCTTGATTTTGGTATAATCGCTAATTATATATCAGAAAATATTCGAGATACAGCAAGCAACATATCTGATTGGACCTTTGTTTCCAATAATAGGAAAGGTATCCACAAACAGTGTAAGACAAATGAAGTTTGGAGAAGTGTATATGTATATAGAAATAAAGGTTCAAAATCATGAAAGTTGACGTGCTCACTATAGCTCATGTTTCAGATCTACATAGGAGTAATGATAACCCAATATCTAATGCTGCACTGTTAAATTCACTGATTCGTGATATGGACACATACATAACTCAAGGGATTTCCAAACCGGATCTTCTTATTATCAGTGGTGACGTTATACAGGGTGACGCTAATATAGCATCCCTAAAGGGACAATATGTTGAAGCTTTAGACTTTCTTAAAAAATTAGCAAATGTTCTGTTCGGCGGAGATAAGTCTAAAATAATCTTGATACCTGGTAATCATGATATCACCTGGACAGAATCCAGAAAGAGCATGGAAAAAATTGAAGAGAAAGAAATAACTGATGACAAAGGAGACTTAAGACATGGTATTTATAATGAAGCTATCAAAATTAATTCAAATGTAAAATGGTCTTGGGCTGATAGATCATTTTACCGAATAACGGATGAAAAAATATACCAAAATAGACTCTCTTTTTTTTGTGATTTCTATCAACAATTTTATGATGGAAACCGAATATATAGCCTTGATCCCAACAAACAATTCGATTTTTTTGATTTTCCAGAATTAGCAATTACGATAGTTGGATTCAATAGCTGTTTTCACAATGATCACTTAAATAGAGCTGGTTCAATTAATCCAGTATGTATTGCAAATGTAGGGCTAAAATTAAGAACTTTAGAAAAACAAGGGCGTTTAATTTTAGCAACTTGGCATCACAACACTAAAGGTGCTCCGTACGATCAAGATTATATGGATGATACTTTTATAAAAAACTTAATCTCAAATAGTGTAAAAATAGGATTTCATGGCCATCAACATAAGCAGGAAATACTAAGGGAAGTAAACAATATTATTGATGGGAAAATAATGTTGATTTTGAGTGCAGGTTCTCTTTGTGCTGATCCTGATGAATTACCAACTGGTTACAACCAGCAATACAACTTATTAGAGTTGTCCAGAATTAATGATGAGGAAATCCAATTTAAGTTGTTTTCTAGAGTAAAGACTCCTGAGTCATCATTTGATAATCCTATTTGGGAAAAAGGGACAATTAACACACCTGCTACTGAATTTACTACAAAATTCAATCATTCCAAACCGCCTATTCCTGATATCAGGAAAGCAGAAAGGCTGTTATGTGACAAAGACTATCAACGTGCTCACGAGATACTAAAGCAACACGATTTAGATGATCCATTTGTTCGAATATTGCTATTAGAATGTTACGAACAACTAGAAAACTATCTTGCGATAATAAAGCATTTTTCTGACCCTAAAAACAGTGCTGAATGTATTTCGCTAATAAATGCAAGTATTGAAGATGCAAACATAGATACAGTTAAGAAGGTACTGAGTATTAAAATTATTGTGGATTCAATTGATCCATCAGTAATCCATCTCCGAAATCAGCTTAAAGGTAAGTTGAAATGAAAAAACTTAATTTTCAAATAGAAGTAAGCAGGGTATTGGAAATACTATCTAATGATATTTATGACTCTCCATATGCCTTATTGCGCGAAAACATTCAAAATGCTTATGATGCGATTCTTATGAGAATTTCTGAAGAAGGAGAAGGAACCTTCGTACCAAAAATAGAAGTGTCTATCACTAATAACACAGTTACAATTTCTGATAATGGAATTGGAATGGATGAAGATGTTTTTCAAAATAATTTCTGGAAAGCTGGAGCAAGTGGAAAAAATAATGAGATAGCAAAAAAAGCGGGCGTGGTTGGGACTTTTGGTATTGGCGCAATGGCAAATTTTGGTGTCGCCAATCAGATTAAAGTCACATCAAGAAAATTTGGTACTAATTCTACTATAGAAACTTCTGCTGTAAGAGAAAATTTATCAGTAACGGAGGAATGCATAAATTTTATTATTCTTGATAATAATCGTGCAGAACCAGGCACTACAGTTGAAGCAAGTATTGATAAAAATGTTAATGTTAATGAATCTGGAGCAATTCAATACTTAACCCCCTATATTCAATATGTCAAAGTACCAATATATTTAAATGGTAATATTGTTAGTCAAAAAAATTATCACTCATTATATGGAAGTGGTTCTGAATCAGTAACTTCTTCAGAAGCATTTCAAATTAATTCTAATAATGTTTCTTGCACACTGAGATATATTCTTAATAAAAACGGCAATATTAGATTACATATTCTTGACATCACATATGATCAATCCAAATTAGTTGGAGATATCGTTTTAATACAAGGCTTAGGTAGTATTTATGGGTTGAGAAATTACTTCGGATTAGCTCCTTTACCAGCCCCAAATAATTTCAATTTTGGTGGTATCGTTAATCTGAACAATCTACATCCTACAGCCGGTAGAGAAGCATTAAGCCGTGAGAGCATAAATATAGTTACTCATATATTCAATGTAATTGAAGAACAGGTTTGCAAAGTAATATACAACTTTGATGTTATCGATATTAATCACTTATTCTTAAATTATATTGTAAGTCGTTCAAAATATGAACTTGCTGGTAAGGTTAAAATTGATATAAAACCTGATGCAAATATGATAAGTTTGGAAAATGTAGATAAAGAGATTGACGGAAGAAAAGTTTATTTCTATGGCGGAAGAGATCAAACAACGATTATGGCATTTGGCAATGAGAATAGTTATCTTTTACACCTAAGTCAAAATAATCCAAGAAGGCAGATTCAGACATATATATTGAAACAAAAAGGAATAGAAGAGGTTCCAGATCATCCTAAAATCATAAAGTTAATTGATAGAAAAGATCTCTCATTAGGAGAGGTTTCTGTCATGCTTAGAATATCGACAATTCTGTCTGAAGATTACTTACTGGCAGACAATCAAATACAATTTGCAGAAATTAGTCATCAAGTAACGAGCCTAGTAGAAAAGGGGCAAGATACAATAATGGTGTTTTTGTCTAGAGAGTCATCGGCAATCCAACAGGTCATTACTGCTTATAGCACAGCATACGAGGTATTCGGTGGTTTTGTTA
>JAIOTT010000461.1 GCA_021106655.1 Bacteroidales bacterium | reverse complement strand
TTTGCTCTTTTCCATTAACCCTTTACAGATGCAACTGATTCCATCTGCTATTCATTAATTTTCAAATTTAGATTTTAATACAAAAATCTTCTTCAAACCAAAACTTTCATTTAAAAACATTAGCTGTTATTAACTATACACTAGTTTCCTCACAAGTCAACTATTTTTTCTTACTTTTGATCCTGCCCGGAAAAAACGGAGTGGTAGTTAAGACCTAAATTCCCATTAATTTTGTAACCAGGTTTTCATAAATCCAATTATTATAATAAATTATTCGTAGATTTGACTTGATTTTCTCCTGTAAGCAGGCTCTAATTGTAGCTATGTTTGAGCAAGAGGTTTGCGATGGCATTTCGGGGCAACCATGTGAATAAAAAAACCGGCGTTACCTATGTGTACGAGTCTACCTCCTATTGGGATTAGGAGCGTAAACAGTCGTGGAACAAACAGGTGTATATCGGCAAGATCGATCCTGGTACCGGTAAGTTTGTTCCTGCTAAACGTCTTAGCTCTCAGCAGGCTGCAACGCGGGATCCTGCGGTTACTGCGACTGCTCAAGTTATTGATCCTGCAGTAATCCTTTCAGAGTTTGCACAGCATCTTGGTCTGAGGAAACTCTTAAACTCCTGTTTCCCGGATATGCATAGCCAGATACTGACTATGGCCTACTACCTGGCCTGCCGGAAGGGAGCACTTTGTCACTGCGAAGCACTTTACCGACTAACCTTATATTGTAAAGCAATGCCCAACCGAATATTGATTGACCGTGAAATACCAAAATAAACAAAGATCCTTCAAATATGCGAGAAAAATTACAACCCTTGTGTATCAGAAACGTTATTTTCCCCTGAAAAAATTCTCAGGCCGATCTTCCCAAGTCTTCACCTCTTTTTCAATTTCTTCATACAGTAATTGTGATTTCGCATGTCGTAGTGCTCGACGTCCACCTGGAAAAGTACACATCGTTCCAAAATTTATCTCCCGAAGGATTCTCAAATTTGCTGTTCTATAACTCAAATCAACTTCGGTTGTAATAATCCCGTTTCTGCCGTTTTCACATAATATATTGCCAGATGTATCGACAATCATTGCAGGCATATTCCATCTAACATGATCACCACGACCTACCGTTGAAACAACAAAATAGACTCTGTTATCGATTGCTCTGGCTGGCATTAGTAATCGTTCAAACCCGTCATTTGCATATAAAATAATCTCTGCACCCTTCAAAGCAAGTATTCTTGTAGTTTCTGGAAAGAAGCAGTCATAGCAAGTAACCATTCCGACCTTTCCAAAATCCAGATCGAATACAGGATAGTCATCCCCTGGACTGATTCCCTGGACAGTTTCTTCTAGCCAATACGGATGAGTCTTCCTATATTTACCAACATAATTGCCATCTCTGTTAAATAGTATTGAAGAATTGAAGATTAAGTCGTTATCTTTTTCGACAATGTTGACACACACATTCATTCGATACTGAGCAGCTTTTTCTCTAGCAATCTTACAAGTGTCACTTTCTTCTATTG
Source organism: Bacteroidales bacterium (assembly GCA_021106655.1). Taxonomy (GTDB): domain Bacteria; phylum Bacteroidota; class Bacteroidia; order Bacteroidales; family SMBSF77; genus SMBSF77. The sequence continues at coordinate 3,933 of JAIOTT010000461.1, read as the reverse complement.
TTTCAGCAAAGGCTTTGTAAGGCAAATCTGGCGTGTATTTGTTTGAAAATTCGGGCAAAAGAACCAAATCGCTACCATGGTACCCTGCATCGTCCAGTATTGCAGTTAATTCTTTTAAATTATCCTTCTTATTTTTACTTTGATACGTTGTCCATTTTACTGCCGTTAACCGGACAGGCATACTTTTGGGTCGTTTGTCTTTTGTCAGTTCAACATATTTCCAAGTTGCTTTTCCTGATTCCGAGAATCTGAGTCCTAGTTGAATTTCTACTTTCTTGAATCCCTTCGGGACATAAAATAGATCCTCTCCAATGATAAGTTCTCCTTCCCTATGGAAATTGCTGATGTAGTCGTACGTACAAGTTTCTTTTTTTTCCTTATCTTGATAGAAATTATTTATCTTCTCATCATCTTTCACAATCTCATCGCTTCCATTTCTCAACCAGAAGAGCACATTGAATACATTCAGATTTATATCCTCAATATTCTCCACTTTGAAGATTACTTTAAATCGATAATAATTATCTGCTTCAATATCAACTCTCTGAGTCCATGAACCGACTGCATATTCATTCCCATTTCCTGATATTGCCAATTCGCTTACCATAGAATTGTAGAATGGTTTGAGGTTTTCTCTGGGGAATTTTTGATTCCAATGTTTTGGCATGGAATTCTCGATTGCACTGAACTCATTATTCTTTATCAAATTAGTCATTTTATTTTTTCTCCTTTGATCCATAATCATCATAGCTTGTATAGAAAAACGAATCTAAAAACTCCAAGTATTTTTCTTTTGTCAATAAGGGCTTGAAATCTTTGAGAACATCCTTTGCTACTTCAGCATCATTTGAAAGCAAATCGATGATTGTTGCTGCTGCAACTTTAACCGGTGTGATCAATCCCATCTCTTCATCCTGCAATCGGAATTCTTTTGAATGCACTCCACCGGTATATCCACCAATTTGAACTTCTATAGCCGGCATAAGGTGCATAACATCGCCAAAATCAGTAGAACCGCCAAAAAACCCCAACCGATGGATGTTCTCTTCACCTAAAATCTTGGATGCCGATTTTTCCCAATATTCAGTTAATTTTTTATCGTAGTTCATTGGAAGGTATCCCGGTGAGTTTCTTATCTCGATACTACACCCAATACCCATTGCACCGGCCTTCAATGCCTGATCGATTTTATCACTCACTTCTTTGATCGCACTAAAAGAACTCGCTCTAACAAACAATTCCAATTCGATCTCTGAAGGAATCACGTTTACGCTCTCTCCGCCTTTGACCAATAGCATATGAATCCTTACAGCATCGTCATCTTTAAATGTCTCCCTCTGTGCATGTATAGCCGACAAAGCGACATGAAACGCATTTAAGGCATTTACTCCTTTCCAGGGGGCTACTCCCGCATGAGCTGATTCACCTATAAATCTGATATATTTACTCACAAATCCATTGCTACCAGAGGTAGTGAAAGCCGTCCTTCCAGGGATAGTTGATTGTGCATGCTGAAGAAAAGCCATGTCTATGTCATCGAAAGCCCCTAGTTTGATTAGTTCCTGTTTCCCACCGAAGTATGATAGCTTTCCCTGATCTCGTAATGATTGTCTAAAACCGAGATTGATTAATTCTTCTGCCGGGACGGCAAAAAGGACTACTTTCCCATCAAGGTGTTCAATAACATGCTTCAATCCATAGGCAATACCAGCTAGCCATGCAACTTGTGCAAAATGACCACAAGCATGAACAATACCCGTATTTTTGTCCGCTTTAGGGTGTTCTGAATTAAACAACGCATCTTCTTCACCAAGTATTCCAATGCAAGGTCCGTCTTTTCTTCCTTTTAATGTTGCTTTAACACCGGTAATTGCAAGACCTTCTTCATATGGATAGTCTAATTTTTCAAAAATTGCAGCAATTTTTTTTGCTGTTTTAAATTCTTTGAACCCTTCTTCAGGTTCCATTTCAATTGAATTGGCAATTTGAATTATGTCATCACGATGTTTGTCAATTTCATTAAAGGCAAGCTGCTTAAGTTTTTCAATATCCATATAGTGCTCCCCTCCTAAGACATCCAGCGAAAACTTTTTAAGTATTCGTCTTAATCGATTATTGAATCTCAGAAAATAAAGCTAGCAGCAATTCAAACCACTCTTTTTATAACTCCGAAACCAATAAAACTTCATCTCCGATCAAAAATATTCTTTTTCAATAATTTTCAATAAAAGGAATAACCAATGTAACTATGCAGGACAGGCATTGTTAAGTGACGGAGAAAGAAGCATTAGGAACCACCACAGTCACGCAACATACGGTAATAATAACATTAGATGTTTATTATTGTCAATTTAATTTACTCCAATATTTTTGGATTAGAGATAAGATCTTATTTCTTCTCATTATTGAGTTTTATGAAGATTAGTAATGCGGTATTTACCTATAAACTATAAGATTATTGGAAAAGGTTGATAATAATCATCTCATCGGTGAGATAGCTTGAAAGCACGAAGACAAGATTTTCTCAGTGTTTTACCAGTAGTTCTTGCTTGAACCTATTTCTGAATAGGCTTGATGTGCTACCAAAGATTTCATCTTTAAATTCCAACTTTAATACTGATAGTAAGATATCATCCATCAGAAATTCAGGTAACATACTAAACAGCGTTTGCTTCAGATCGTCATAGACATCTTTGTCCAAGAGAAACGGGCTTCGGAAAATTATTCTGTTTGGATAGAAAAGATGAATCAGTGTAGCAAGATTATATGCGATTATTTTCGTTGCCTTCTTTATCACGGGGTGCTGACTTAATCTATTTTTGGTGAAATAACTGGCAAATTCATATTCATTATTTGGTATGTCTGGGAATTCATGCAACAACTGAGGAATAATTGCCCATAACGCTGCTTCTGTTTCGACGCAACCAAAACTTCCACAGAGACAAGGTTTCTTACTATTCGTATCGATAGGGACATGACCAGATTCAAGAATATAACCTGAAGGTGTTTTAAATATGAGCCCATTAAACGAAAAACTTGCTCCGATACCATATACCCAGTGATAAATTAAAGAACCACCGACACGATATGACTTTTCATGAATTAATAGATAGTTCAAATGTACCTCAAAACTATTCACGATATGTACTTTGCAGTCAAGTAATTCAGAGAGCTTTCGGAATGAGAAATTTTTTACCTTCTTCCATCTAATAGAAAAAATTAGTTCTTGTGTGACCATATTAAAATGGCCAACCATTGAAATACCTATACCTAGAAAGGTAGAACCCAATGGTTTGGCTTCAATTAAGGGGGTAACTAAAGATGTGAAATATTCAAAAAGTTGATCATTTTCAATATCAGATGGCACTTGGACACTATTTTCACATATCACCGTCCCATCCAGACGCAATAAAACTGCCTTGATCTGTTGTGAAACAATATATGCAGCAATACAAACGAAAGCATCTGGCTTGATAAACAAAGGTACCTCAGGACGACCCTTCTTCTTCTCAGATATTATTGCTCCTTCGTAAATAAGATTCTGTTCTATGAGTTCTGCAACCAAATAGGAGACAGTGGTTGGCCTCTTTTTATGTAATTCTGTTACTATTCCCTTACGTGTAATTCCAGGATCCATCCAAATCTGTTTGTATATGCTGGCTTTTTCTTTATCTTTGACCCGATGTTTCATAGACCCATAGAGGTTGTCGATAATCTCAAACATATTTTCAAATTTTAAGATATTTTCCATAAAAATTACTAATCATCCTAGCTAAACATTTTCAATTATTAAATATTAACATCGTTTGCCATAAATAGCTAGACCCTTACGAAAAGCCTTTTTATGACTGGCTATAGGTCGTAAAAACCGAATTATCAGCTGTCGGTTTCTCCGAGAGCCGATACCAAATGACTTCCAACTAAGTTTGTCGC
>JAIOTT010000067.1 GCA_021106655.1 Bacteroidales bacterium | reverse complement strand
TTGATAAATTCTTTTGCCTTTTTCCCAACAGCAATAGCTTCACTTTGATGTGTTAATACATAGTATAACTGATCTGCCATGGAATTAGCATCTGAGACCTCAAAAGCATATCCTATATCACGTGCAACCGCCTCATTTTCAGGAACATTACTATACACCGTTGGAATTCCAAATGATAATCCCTCCAGTAACGCCATAGACATCGCTTCATATTCTGATGGAAAAACAAAAACGTGAGCATGGGCATATAAACAAAAAAATTCATCACCAGTCAAAAATCCAACAAACTTCACTCCTTTTGGTTTGTTTGCCTTCAATTCATTAAAATAATTAGAATCAGTACCACTTCCTCCGCCTGCAATCACAAGAGGAAGATCCGTTTGTAACTTGTCATAGGCTTCTAATAGCGTATGAAGTCCTTTAGTGCGTTCAATCCGTCCTGCTGAGCAAAATAAATAATTCTGTGGATCGATATTCCATTTTTTTAGAAATGATTTATCCGGTTTTTTTCTTAACTTTATTCCATTAGGTATATATACAATATCTTTTCGGTATTTACCTTTGTAATAATCGGCTAATGGTTTTGAAACCGATGTAATTGCATTCGGTACATGTAAAAAAAAACGTTCAGCAACCTTGGACATTGCTCTAGCGGACACCCCCCATTTTTTTCTGATATAGGCCTGTCCATGTGAAGTAGCTACAATCCCATCTCGAGCTTTCGGAAGCCACGCCAGTAAACAGGGATCAGTACTATGTATATGAACCAGATCAAAAGATTCACGTCTTGCATCCAATGAAGCATTCCACATGTGTGAAATCATCTCAATATTTTTTCGTGAACTTCCCTTAACCGCTTTTATCCGGACCCCCCAATAATCATCTGTAGATTTTGTATAAGAATCGTATCCATAAACAGTTATATCATGCCCCATGGAAGCCAGGTAAGGTACTAATGAATCAACAACCACCTCTACTCCATGACGACCAGGCATTCCTTTTATTCCGAGTATAGCAATTCTCATTATGGTTCCTTAAAGATTATCAAATACATAATGGTTTACCTTGAGCTATTTGCAACTTATTTCTCAACACCCACTTTATGGGTTCCAATGGATTCTTGCGCATGGCAGGAACAGCAGTACCCGTCATCCAGCAATTCTGATTACAGTTTTTCACTTGATCTCTTACTCTTGCTGCCTTTTCACCTCCCCATATATCTACAAAAGTCTGAGTATTCAAATCGCCCATAATCATTGGCTTTACTGAACCATTGCATGCCAACACACGCCCCCATGGATCCAAAAAAAAGGTATCCGTACTTGCTCCACAAGGTATGGGACGTTCTTCCCCCTGAACATGTCTTAATAACCCTAAGTTCAAATAAGCCCTGAACCAATCTTTTATTTTCTTTTTAATATTTTTCCGTGGTGAATTAAGAAGTCGCTCCATAAATTTTAGCATAATTCTTTCGATTTCCTCTTTATTATTGATCTCATTGTTTAACTTATGGAAATAAAAAGAATTGTGAACAACAGCATTTGCAAATTCTATGTCCATTGAAGCCACTAAAGTGTATAAGTCTAATAAATCATAGCAGTTTTCACCACTTATTGTCATCGCAAAACCTATATCTTTTATTCCCAATTCCTTCAGCCGCAGTACGGTTCGCATAGCATGGTCGAATCCATTCTGAATGCCTCGAAGTCTGTCATTTGAAGCAGGAAGCCCTTCAACGCTGACACGGATGGTGATGTTAGGAAATTCTTTCGCAATCGCTTCTATCCGATCAAAAAAATAGCCGTTAGTGCTGATTTCAAGTCGTTTTGTTTTCTTATCGAGAATTCTTACAATTTCGTTAATATCCTTTCTCAGCAATGGCTCTCCGCCGGTAATATTCAAACGTTGCATACCTGCTGGTATCTTTTCCAGAATTTCCGGCTTAAATTCTTCCGAAGCTTTGCTGGGGTTTTTCCAGATATCGCACATCCCGCACCTGGCGTTGCATCTATAAGTAGTTATAATTGCACATTCCATTATTATTTATTTAAGCCTCCTTCATAATTTCTCGCCTGTGTGGCCGCGCAGGTACATTTTTTGTTTTGTAGTAATCTCTGATAAATCTTCAGCATGCTTGAAAGATAGGTGTTCTTGGCATTATTTCTCTCCACCTTTTGCCGCGCTCTTTGTCCCATTTCTTTGATTTCTTCTTTTGTCAGACTATTTAATAAATTTATCTTTGCAGACAATTGATCTTCATCAAAAGGCTCGAACAAAAAACCTGTAACGCCATCCTCTACCTGTTCCGGTATTCCGCCAATTCGGGAAGCAATGATCGGTTTACCATAAGCCATGGCCTCCAGGCCGCAAAACGGATAGTTTTCAAACCATTCTGAGGGAATGATTACAGCTTTTGCTTTTTGAGTCAGATCTTTTAATTCACCCCCCTGCTTAAAACCTAAAATTTCAATATTTGAGACCTCCATCCGGTCAACCAAATCTTTTAATTCCTCTTCCATGCTGCCGGCTCCCGCTATCTTCAAACTAAGCAAGTGTCCGATATTTTTCGCGCCGGCAAAACCCTTGACCATGGTTGCCAGCCCCTTCTCTTTTTCCAATCTTCCTATAAACAACAAATAATTTTCATGGTCATACTGTGGGATAAAACTATCAAGCTCTATAAAGTTGGGTATGTGAATAATTTTTTGCGGGTGATACCCATATTCAATAAACTTGCTTCTTAGAAATTTGCTCGGAGATATGTAAAGATCAACGCACTTTTCATAATTAAGATAGTCATTTATTTTGGCCTCAAGATAGGTTACCAAAGAAGCTGCCAATGAGCCTTTTTTGCATCTATTCCATAAGATATTGGCATATTTTTTACCCTTGCAACTTTCGCATATGGTTCGACCATTATAGAATGAAGTGTTTGGGCATATCTCTTTATAATCGTGGAGCGTCCAAACAACAGGGATGTTCCTTTTGTCAAATTCAGGGAGAATAGATTTTGTCAGATGATGCCGGATAGAGTGAAGATGGACAATATCAGGCTTTACCTTATCCAATAGTCTTGCAATATTCCTCCTGGCCTCAATGGAATAAATGGAATGTAAGATTACTCTAAAGGCGTTGAATGGATTTCTATTATTAAGGGCCTTTCTATAATCGATTTCTTTAACGAAGTACTCGTCGTCTCCGAATACCAGGTTTTTATTGCCCTTCATTGCAAAATAATGAACCTCATGTCCATTTTGCTGTAGCAACTTTC
>JAIOTT010000093.1 GCA_021106655.1 Bacteroidales bacterium | reverse complement strand
TTATAAAATTTTCATTACTGATCTTTATTTTTAATATCGCATTTTACTGGATATCTCCTGCCATTCATCCAAGGTATCTTTTTATGTTGTTTCCACTTTTATTAATTGTCCTGACATTTATGTATGAGAAACACAGCAAGATTGATGATATCCAAAGAAAAATTCCTGATTATATTCTCTTGCTTTTTTGTTTTCTCGCCATTCCCGGGGCAATGATTTTCCCTTTTATAGAAGTAACAAAGGATATCCCTTATATTTTTCTAAAAAGTGCGTTCCTGACTGTAATTATAGCAATTCTTAGTTTTTTGTTCATCAAACTAAAAAACTCGCGTCTGATAATATTTGTAATTGTATTACTTCTGTTTAGAATAGCATTAAATGTTTTTCTTATGCCTGAACGATCTTCTGCTGAAAAACAATACAAAGCCGATGCAATTGAAGTGGGCAGAATGACAGCAGGAGAAGATCTGTATGTTTATGGTTCAACACCTATCGATCATGATGCAAGTTTTTATATCAGCAGGGAGAGAGGTACAATTTTGAAAAAAGAAAAGACCGTACTCAGAGATGATATCTATTATTTAGTAGACAACAACAATCTCGAAAAAATCAGAAACAATAGGTTAAAGATAAATGAGTTTTATACCTTTGAAATTAAGTTTCGGAGTACGAAGCTTTATTTGATAAAAGTTAAAGGTGACAGTTAGTTTGACTAATTTGAAGAATAATTTGAAACACAACATAATTTGATGAGCAAAATATTAGCTAAATTAAATTTAAAACAACACTGGCCACTTCTAATTATCTTAGGCGTTTTCGCCCTGATATTTTGTTCGATCTCTATAGTTAATCATTATAATTTCAGGACCTATGCATGGGATCTTGGTATCAGGAATAATGCCATATTTGACTATGCTCATTTCAGATGGAACGAAGGCTTGCTCACTTACGAAAGGTTTGACAATATTTTAAGTGATCATTTTCAGCTCCTACCTATACTATTTTCACCTTTATACTGGATACTTGGATCATACTCTATGTTAATCCTACAGATCTTATCCATCTTATTTGGCGGTACAGGTATTTATTTTTATATCAGGAAACTAAGTGGCAGCAGGAAAATGGCTAATCTAGCGATTATTCATTTTTTCTCATTATGGGGGATTTATTCAGCTCTGGGTTTCGATTTTCATGATAATGTTATAGGAGCTATGTTTGTTCCATGGTTTCTGTATTTCATCCGCTATGATAAATGGGCTAATGCTAGCATTATGTTCGTCCTCATCCTGATCAGTAAAGAGAATATGTCGTTATGGATGTTTTTTATTGGTCTTGGGCTTATCGTATTGCATTATAAAGAGATTCATAAACTTAAATATATTTCCCTTTTTACAGTTTTTGCTTTAATATATTTTTTAGTTGTAATGAAGTTTGTAATGCCTGCCCTGGCAAATGAAGGCAGGGAATATATTCATTTTGATTATAGCGCTCTGGGTAATAATTTTGGTGAGGTAATTGCAACTATCCTCCAAAGGCCGGGATATATTTTTAGCTTACTATTTGAGAATCATCTTAATGTTTCATCTGCTGTTGGAGTGAAGTCAGAACTGCATTTTGTAGTTCTTCTCTCAGGTGGAGTTTTCCTATTTTTAAAACCACAGTATTTAATAATGCTTATCCCAATATATGCTCAGAAGCTATTTAACGATGATCCTGGGAAATGGGGGATAAACTACCAGTATTCAATAGAATTTGCGCCAATTCTCACTCTGGTTGCATTTACCTGGATCATTGAATATAAAAACAAAAAGAAACATAGGTTAATTGCCTACCTCCTTGTTGGACTTACCATCATTACAACTGTTAGTGTATTGGACAAACGTGTCTCAACCTGGTATAATTCCATAAACCATCAGTTTTATAAGAAAAATCATTATGTAAGGGATTTTAATGTTTATTGTGTGCATAAAATATTAGAAAAGATACCTGATGATGCTATTGTAAGCGCACAAACGATGCTAGTTCCCCATATTGCTTTCCGCGACAGAATATATCAGTATCCTGATGTTAGTGATGCTGAATATATAGTTTTACTTACTGCCGATGACAATACATATCCTCTTAAGAAGGAGGAATACGAAAAAAGTATAGAAAAATACAGGAATGATCAGGAATGGGATATCTTTTTTGAGACTAACTATGCCTTGATATTTAAAAGAAAGCCCAAATAACTCGATCAAATAATCCTTCCAGTAATTTATTTTATGCAGTTACTCATTGTACCTTGATTTAAGATTTATATTGTAATATTTTCGGACTCAAATTAAAGGGACGACATCCCCAACGAAGGAGGGGATGTCGTCCCTTTATAAACACTCTGTATGCCATCAAAAAAAATTACAGCACCAATAGAACCTGGTTTTATCTATCATATTTACAATCGTGGTTACAACTATCAAAATGTCTTTTTTTATAGAGATGATTATTTATTGTTCTTTGATAAAATTAAATATTATTTCCTCGATTATTGTTCTCTTTTTGCGTACGCTTTACTACCAAACCATTATCATTTATTACTACGAGTTAAAGATAATATTGAAAAGGGGTCATTTAGCCGTCAGTTTGGAAAATCAATTCTTAGTTAGTCAAACCTGAAAAAGCCAATATTTTCACATTTTAGAATAACTTGAGTGGAATCTTGCACGAAAAACGCTTGTAAAAAATTGGAAAATAAAATTAATTGCTTGGACTTTTAACCTACCAAGCATCTTTTTCATATTAAACCCGGCTGCTGCCAATAAAGTATTCAATGTGTCACCCAATTCTCCTGATAAATAATTCCGTATCATCCTGTGATCGTGCTTTATGTGCCCTATGACAGGTTCAATTCCAGCCCTGGCTCTAAATTGTTTTCTTACTTTTTGCTTTTGGTAGTTATTTGTTGAGGCCGGTAATTTTTTAGGGCATATTATTTTTGTGTCATGCACGGTGTTTTTGCCCCTGTATCCTCTATCAACGATTCCAGATTCAGGTTGATAATTTGTTAACCGGTCAACTTGTTCTAACTGGGGTTCTAAAGTATCACCATCATAAATGTTTTCTTTGAATGCCAAGGCACCAATTATGATCCCTGATTTTCGTGTTTTAACTATCGAGGTTTTATTTCCAAATTCATATTGTTTTGCTTCTTTTCCTTTGGCTATACATTTTGTGTGTGGTTCATGAAGGCTGTATATTTTGTTCTTTGTGTTTTTCTGTTCTTTTAGTTTGAGCTTAAAAATGATTAAGTCTGCTACATACCTTTGTAGTTGTTCTTTATTCATTTTCCTTTCTATATCCCTGATTACCCTGCCTGCAATAGTCTTTATCTTCCTGGCTGCTGCATTGGCTTTTTTCCTCCTTTTAGGATGTTGGCGAAAGCGTTGATTTATCATTAATTGTTTCAATATCCTTTTATAGCTTTGTCTCAGGACGATATTTTCTTTATC
>JAIOTT010000122.1 GCA_021106655.1 Bacteroidales bacterium | reverse complement strand
TTGTGGAAGCAATAGATTCTGTTTTCAAAGAGCGTAAGCCAAATCTAAATTGGCTCGATTAATGGTTATAGGGTTATCCCCCTGAACATGTACAATATATGTTATTACAAAATGAATTTCAAGCCATAGTAATTAATTTAAGCAAATACAAGATTGCGAGAAGTTTGTTTATCTCTTTCTATAAATTTTCATTGCAAATATTTTTGCTATTGCTCCCATACAAGAAATATATAAGCTCAATATATACCAAGTTAAATTGGTCATATTATTGGCCAGGCAGCAGTGACATTGACTTGCGTATTATTCTAAAGCCAAAGCTATCCTCGAGAACTAAGACAAAGCTCCTTAAATCCCAGGGGCTGTATTTTAAGATTATTAAATATTTCTTACCCATGTACAGCCACCCCCAAGTATTTGATAGTAATCTTGCAAAGCTCTACTTTTTTAAGAACCACCAAAATAATTGGCGAAGGATTTTTGGCTGTCATATAAAGTTCACTCCTGGAGCAAACAACAAATACACTCATATTAAAGAATCAATCATTCACTACAAAATTTTTTTATCTGAGCTATATAAATGTCAGACTGATAAAATATCATTTCAGCGACCTTTAGTAAACTCATTAATAAAGGTTCTAACAGCGGGTGAACTCATATCTGCCGGAAACAATATATCATTTGATAATTTTCACAGTTCAATACAATGGCTGCTTTCAAGGGAAAATATCTATAAACACGTATATTTAAAGCGTTTTCTTGAGGACTCTTTGAGCTCAGAACAAAACATTCATTTTAGACATATTACAAATGAATGGCTACTGTTGCTTTTTTCAGATCTTTTAACATATTTAGACGATACTTTCACAAAAATATCTTTACACAGTTTCTTTATGAATGGAGACTATAATAACGAGTATAAAAAATTAGACTACAGCATCAGGAAAAAGCTTTTGCATGAGCTTGAACCTTTGAATGAATATAATGTTGTCAAATACTTTGAGGACTTCCGTATTATTTTCAAAGGAGTTTATTATGATTATACTCTGCATGGTGTTTTGAAGGGAGACACACATCGAGACACCAATAAAATAAAGCATATTTTTGATACTATAAAATGCTGTCTGCCGTATTTTTCAAATAATAAAATATTGTTAATTGAAACACCCGCCATATTTAAAGCGAACATGCTGACAAGTCCACTTCACCTGCTTTACTTTAATTCGCATAATCTTTCCTCAGGAGAAGCCATACCTGCAATAGATAAAGATTTGTTCATTCAATCACTATTATCAGAGCTATCCGGATATTTTCTCGTATACAGGGAAAATGACGGCAGTTATTTTTATGATTTATTTTGCGGGTTGCTTCCCTTTTCAAAATTATTTTTAAGCGATAATCTAATTCCGTCAACTATGGGAGAGGCTGTACAATGTTACTCACAGAAGAAGTATAACTATTATAAAGATATTGAGACTGTATACCATAAATATGCTGATTGTGCTGTGCATGAAATTGATTCCAAGCCAATCAATAAGTACAGATACGAGCTTCAGATATTGTATGATGAAGTAATTGACTTAATTTATGAAAAACACAAGACAGGTAAATAGAATGCCGAATATAGATATTGCTTTTGCCTGCGTATTTCAGGTGACAAATATTCTTTTGACTATGTCAGAAAACTTAAAACCGCTATAGATATTCATTGTTCCATGAATGTTCCATTTTATTGCCTAAGCATTAAGAAGCATTTAGCAAGTTGCCAAAAATCAAAAATAACTTTGCAGGAACTACCCGAAGAACTCCCGGGATGGTGGAATAAAATATATTTATTCGACAAAAATATAATTCCCACCCGTTATATATTCTTTATTGATCTTGACGTCGTTATACTAAGAAATATTGACGAGGAATTCGAATACATTAAAAGGGCTGATGTAATTTATGCTCAGGATACAATGGATCTGATGAGCTCAAGTCTCCTTATAGTCGATAGATATTCAAAACTTGCGTCCGATGTGTTGGAGAATTTTAATCTGAACACGTGTCTCCAGACCTGTGTGGGTGATCAAGATTATTTTTCTCGTTTTATTAATGAAAAGAATCCAAAAGTACTTGGCTTGCCATGTAAATTTCATTACAGTTACAAATATTTACTCGACTATGATAACTGGCGGGCGAAATCAAATAATAGTAACTTTTTTGAAGTCTCAATCAATGATATTTACATGCTGAATTTCCATGGTTTTCCAAAACCACATGATATAGCAGCCAATCCGGAAAACTAGTGCTTTTCAAATAAAATCTTAAAGAATTGGTCTCTTGATTCCCATCAGTTACTTTCGGTTTCACCGGCACACCAACGTTAGGGTTAACTCACACCTTCATCACCATGACAATGAAACGCTATACCCTGAGGCAACGCATCAATCAGTTCATCAGGCAATGATTGCAACAACGTTTCCAATCGTTCATGCATACGTTTATTATATGCCTTATCGACTTCCAGAATGACATTATCAAAACTAGCAGATTTACTCGATAGATGAACTTGTTGCACATAATCCACAACACGTGAAAATTCAACAACATTAAAACCAAACAATTCACCTATTATGGCCTCTCGAAACTTCTCTATAACTATCAGGGGTTTTATGATATGGTGTCGGATGAAATATGGCAAACACATTGCAGCAACCTCTCGCTGTTTTTGTGTATCAAACCTGGCAAAAGGATCAGTTTGCGGTAAAAATGAGCGCATTTTCTGGAAAAGGGTCTTCCCTTCACTTCCCATTGCGTCATATCGATCAGCCCCCGTCAGAAATTCCAGGGGATTATTCATTGCCCGTCTCTCTGAAGTCCAATTGGAACATGGTATCCAACCCACTGTTTTAGCCCCTG
>JAIOTT010000250.1 GCA_021106655.1 Bacteroidales bacterium | reverse complement strand
AGAGGCAACAGCCAATAGCTCAGTCACCGGAAAATTTCTCTCTTCCAGAACTTTTAGGAATACTCCTCCAACTAAACCCGTTACTCCGACAACTGCAATTCTCATTAATAGTAATTTATTTAATGTTCTTTGTGTCTTCTTTGAGTCTTAGTGTCTTCGTGGCTATTTTTTTTATTTGCCACTAAGGCACAAAGTCACCAAGATTCACTAAATCCTTTGTAATTCAAAATCAAAAGTAATTAATTAGGATTATAAGAGGAAATAAATATGAGAATAATTGAAAACTATTCTGGATATATATAAATAGACATAGTAAAAAAATAACCTTTTTGCTGATATTTGTAAGAATAAATTTATTAAATTTGTAAAAAAGGCAGTTATGGATTTACAAACTCGAAAACTAAATGCAATTGAATATCTTATAAGACTTAAAGATGAAAAGTTATTTGGCAAAATAGAATTGATTATCATTAAAAGCCAAAAAGAGAATATGCGGAAGTTAAAACCTTTCACCCAAAAACAGCTAATTAATAGAGCGAAGGAAGCAAATGAGGATTATCTGGCTGGAAAGATCAAGACGCAAGACCAATTAGAATTAGAATCAGAAAATTGGTGATCTGATGAAGATAATCTGGTCAGACTTCGCGTCAAAAACCCTCATAGAGATATATAAATATCATAAGGAAGTTGCAAGTAAAAGTATTGCACATAAAATCAAAACAAATATCTTTTCTTCAACCAGACAACTATTAAAATATCCTCAATCTGGACAAATTGAAAAGACACTAGAGGAAATTAATGAGGGACATCGATATTTGGTTTCTGGAAACTATAAAATTGTATATAAAAAAGTTATTGAAGGTATTTTAATTACAGATATCTTTGATACACGACAATATCCAATAAAAATTAATGATCCAACAAGAAAATCTAGCAAGTAATATCAATAATAGTTTATGAGTTTCGTAGCTTAAAACAACTAATTAATTCCCTATAAGCTTGTTTTAACCATTATGGAATTCAAAATTTTAAGAAAGAGATGATAGCTTCTGAGAACAATTTCAAAAACAAAACAGTCCTGATCTCAGGTGCTTCCCGTGGTGTTGGGAGAGCTACAGCAATACATTTTGCAAAGCTAGGGGCAAGAGTTATTGTTCATTATAATAATAATCATTTGAAAGCAGAAAAGACCCTGAATGAATTGGATGCCGGATCACACCTGATTAAAAAGTGTGATATTAAAGATCCTGAAGCTATCAGGGAAATGGTAGAAGAAATAATAGAGCAAACCGGAAAGATTGATGTGCTTGTGAATAATGCCGGTATTTATGAGGAGATAGATATTAAAACAATTGATTATAAAGGATGGCAGGATCACTGGAATGATAATATTCAAACCAATCTGCTTGGAGCTGCTAACCTCTCCTTTTTTGTAATTAAGAATATGATTAAGAGTGGAGGAGGGAAAATTATCAATGTCTCTTCAAGGGGTGCTTTTCGAGGCGAGCCAACTTCACCTGCTTACGGTGCCAGTAAAGCCGGAATGAATTCTATGGGACAATCGATGGCCAAAGCTCTGGCAAAAGCTCAGATTTATGTCTACAATGTTGCTCCCGGCTATGTCGAAACCGATATGGTCACCGAAATTATGGCAAGTGAAGCAGGAGAGGAAGTCAAAGCTCAAAGTCCATTAAACCGCATATCCAAACCTGAAGAAATTGCCAACCTGATTGTATTTTTGGCCTCAGAAGGAACGGAGTATATGACGGGAGGAATAATTGATATAAATGGGGCATCTTACCTTAGATCATAGTTAAGAAATGCCTAAAATTACAAATAACTAGAATGACTAAAATTTTAGTTCATTTTAGCTCATTTGAAATTCTAGCTCATTTTAGTCATTTTCCCAGGTTTGACAGGAACACATCAAATTCCTATCTCCATATGCATCATCAATCCTGGTAACTGCCGGCCAGTATTTATCTTCATACAATCCTTTAACTGGAAATGCAGCTTTTTGTCTGGAATATGGATATTCCCATTCATCAGAGGTCACCATTTTGTATGTGTGGGGTGCATTATGAATTACATTTGAATCTTTTGAAGCAGATCCATCTTCAATTTCCTGAATTTCTTTATATATAGCTATCATCGCATCACAGAAACGATCTAACTCTGACAATGGTTCACTCTCAGTTGGTTCTACCATCAGTGTTCCATGAATTGGAAAAGCAACAGTTGGAGCATGAAAGCCATAGTCCATAAGCCTTTTGGCGATATCAATTGCCTGTACTCCTGCAGTTTTATGGAAATCATTGCAATCCAGAATCATTTCATGAGCTATTCTTCCGTTAACACCAGTATAATATATCTTGTAATATTTTTCCAGTCTTGCTTTTATGTAGTTGGCATTGAGGATTGCCACTTTTGTAGCTTCAGTAAGGCCTTCGCCTCCCAATAATTTTATATAGCCATAAGAAATTGGTAGTATCATTGCGCTTCCAAAAGGTGCTGATGAAACTGAAGTGATCCCTTTTTTGCCTCCTGTGTTAACAAAAGTATGTTTTGGCAGGAAAGGAGCAAGATGTGCAGCAACCCCAATAGGTCCAACACCTGGACCTCCTCCACCATGAGGAATCCCAAAGGTCTTGTGTAAATTCAAATGACATACATCAGCTCCAATGATGCCGGGGTTTGTGAGTCCGACCTGAGCATTCATATTAGCACCATCCATGTGTACCTGACCGCCATTATCATGAATAATACTGATCACTTCAAGTATAGCTTCTTCATATACACCATGTGTTGAAGGATAGGTAACCATTATAGCTGCCAAATCCTCTTTATGTTCTGATGCTTTATTTTTTAAATCAACAATATCAATATTACCATTTTCATCACAATCGACAATAACGACTTTCATGCCGGCCACTATTGCACTTGCAGGGTTTGTACCATGAGCTGACTTTGGAATCAGAACAATATTCCGTTGCTTATCACCATTACTATGATGAAATGCCCTGATTGTCATTAGTCCTGTATATTCGCCTGCTGCTCCTGAATTTGGCTGAAAGCAGATTTCAGAAAACCCTGTAATAGTGCATAGATCCTTTCCAAGCTCATCAATAAGACTTAAGTATCCTTCCGCCTGGTCTTGCGGGACAAAAGGGTGAATTGCGCCGAATTCAGGCCAGCTCAAGGGAAACATCTCTGCTGCAGCATTAAGTTTCATCGTACATGAACCCAAAGGGATCATCGAACGGTTTAATGATAGGTCTTTTATCTCAAGCTTTTTTAAATAACGCATCATTTCTGTCTCTGAATGATAGCTGTTAAAAACTTCATGGCTAAGAAAATCTGAATTACGTTTGAGGTTTTCCGGAAGTTTGCATATTTGTTCACAATCATCAGATACACAGATAAATTTCATAAATTCTTTTCCGGCTGCATTAGCAAAAATCGATAAGATGCTATTTACATCTTCAATATTTGTTGTTTCATCCAGGCTCAAACCAATAGTTGAATTGTTGATGTAACGAAAGTTCATTTTACTATCAAGAGCAGCTATTTTGATTTTGTCAGTAGTAATATCTTCCGGAAGCTGAATTTCAAGAGTATCAAAGAAATACTGATTTAACTGTTTATACCCATATCTTTCTACTTCCTGAGATACAATATGTGTGAGGTTATGAATACTCTTAGCAATCATTTTTAAGCCTTCAGGGCCATGATAGGCAGCATACATGCCTGCCATAGAAGCGAGCAATGCCTGTGCGGTGCAAATATTTGATGTCGCCCTTTCTCTTTTGATATGTTGTTCCCTGGTTTGCAGAGCCATTCTAAGAGCTCTGTTTCCTTGAGCATCAACAGAAATACCAATTATCCTTCCAGGTAAATTTCTTTTGAATTTTTCAGTTGTAGCGAAATAGGCTGCATGAGGTCCGCCAAATCCCATTGGAATACCAAATCTTTGAGATGAACCAAGTACAACATCTGCTTCCCATTCGCCTGGAGGTGTCAATAAAACCAAGCTTAACAAATCAGCTGCTACGGCAACAACTGCACCATTATTATGAGCATTTTTTACAAATTCTGAGTAATCAGTAATTGCTCCCTTTTGTGATGGGTACTGAACAATTGCTCCAAAAACTTTATCATCAAAAATAAATTCCCGGTGATCACCAAAAATAAGTTCTATACCTAAAGGCCCTGACCTGGTTTTTAAAATTTCAATACTTTGAGGGAAAAGATCTTTCGAGACAAAAAACTTATTAGCAGAATTTTTTACTGCAGCCCGGGAGCGGGAATTAAAAAACATTGTCATTGCTTCAGCTGCTGCTGTGCCTTCATCAAGTAAAGAAGCATTAGCAATTTCCATCCCTGTAAGATCAGATATCATTGTCTGAAAGTTTAGTAAAGCTTCAAGTCTTCCTTGTGAGATTTCAGCCTGGTATGGAGTATAGGAAGTGTACCATCCCGGATTTTCAAGCACATTTCGTAGTATTACTCCTGGTGTTATAGTGTTGTAATAACCAAGGCCGATGTATGTCCTGAATATTTTATTTTTCTCACCAATCTGTTTGATGTGGTTTAAGAATTCATATTCATTTAGTCCTGCGGGTAAGTTCAAAGCCTCTTTCATCCTTATGGAAGCAGGGATTGTTTCATCAATTAACTGGTCCATTGAAGAGATGCCAATTGTTTCCATTATAGAATCTACATCAGCCTTAGCAGGGCCATTGTGTCTGTTTATAATATTGTTGGTTATCATTATGTTAGATCATTTTTGTTTGAATAATAAATAAAAACAACATCAAATTTCTGAGTCTTTACTAAAAAATTATTTTGCCACTAAAGTACTAAAACACAAAATCACACTAAATTAATTGATTGATATTCTGCATCTTTGTGGGTTTTAGTGACTTAGTGTTTTTGTGACATTTTTTTTAATTTTTCGATGTTCAAGAATCTGGCAAATATAAATATATTTAAAAAGCAAAAACATTTCAGGATACAATTGTTAATAATTTTTAAATTTTCGCAAAAAAAAAACGCCATATTGAGTAATATAGCGTTTTTCTTAATTTTTCTTAAAATGGATTATTCATTGATCCTCATATTATAGAATGAGCGATAAACGAAGATCAGTCCAATAATCAGGAATCCAATACCAAAATAAGGTGCAATATCCCTGAATTGTGCGGCAAGAGCAATTTCCATGGCCAGTAATCCAAATAATGTTGTAAATTTAATAACAGGATTCAGTGCTACTGAAGAAGTATCCTTATAAGGGTCACCAACAGTATCGCCAACCACGGCAGCATCATGAAGAGGAGTGCCTTTTTCTTTCATGTCTACTTCAATAACTTTTTTCGCATTATCCCATGACCCACCGGCATTTGCCATGAAGATTGCCTGGTACAAGCCAAAGAAGGCAATAGAGAGCAAATAGCTGATAAACAATGATACAGGGGCTGCATAACTGAGTTTATCACCTTCACTCAGGGATGCTTCAAATCCTGTTGGGGCTGCCAGGAAAGCAAAAGCCAGGGCGAAAGAAAATATGGCAATAAAAATATTCCACATCCCTTTTTGTGCATAAACTGTACAAATTTTAACAACGGATCTTGATTTCTCCACACTTGCTTTTTTCTCAGCATTGGGATCAAGGTTAATATTCTCTTTGATATATTCAGTTGCCCGTGCGGCACCTGTAGTAACTGCCTGTATCGAAGCACCGGTAAACCAATATACTACAGCACCTCCTAAAAGAAAACCAAGAATTGTGTATGGATTAAGCAAGTTTAGGATTTGTTCAGGTTCAATGCCTAAAGTATGCTTGATAACCAGTACAAGGGAAAAGATCATAGTGGTTGCACCTACAACAGCGGTTCCAATTAGTACCGGTTTGGCGGTAGCTTTAAAAGTGTTACCTGCACCATCATTAGCTTCTAAGTAATATTTTGATTTTTCAAAGTCAGGTTTAAATCCAAAATCTTTTTCGATCTCTTCGCTTATACCTTCTTGTTCTTCAATGAGAGATAATTCATAAATAGACTGAGCATTATCAGTAACCGGGCCATAACTGTCGACAGCAATGGTAACAGGACCCATGCCGAGCATTCCAAATGCGACGAGGCCAAAAGCAAACACAGCAGGATAAATCATAAGATCAGTAAGGCTATATGTGCTGGCAATGTATGCAATAAACATCAATCCAAAGAATACCATGCCTTTCCAGAAAGCACTGAAGTTTCCTGCAACAAGTCCTGATAAAATATTCAGTGAAGCCCCTCCTTTTTTTGATGCCTCAACAACTTCATTAACATGCCTTGATTTCGGACTTGTAAACATTTTAGTAAACTCAGGTATAAGTGCTGCACCCAGAGTTCCGGCACTGATAATTACTGAAAGTGTGATCCAAAGATTATTTGGCAGGTCGCCAATGAAAAAATAACTTGCAACAAAGGTTACTACAATCGATAATATTGATGTTATCCATACCAGTGATGTTAGAGGTTTTTCAAAATCAAGATCATCAGCATTACTATATTTTGCTTTAGTTATAGCACTGTTAATCCAGAAGGAAACAATAGAAGTGAAGATCATTAAAATCCTCATTACGAATATCCATGTTAACAAGGTAACTTGATGCTCAATATTTGATACTGCAAGTAAGATAAAGGATATCAGGGCTACTCCTGTTACGCCATAGGTTTCAAATCCATCAGCTGTAGGGCCAACGCTGTCACCAGCATTATCACCAACACAATCAGCAATTGTTCCTGGGTTTCTGGGGTCATCTTCACCAATCTTAAAAATAACTTTCATCAGGTCAGAACCGATATCTGCGATTTTCGTAAAAATTCCACCTGCGATCCTTAAAGCAGATGCAGCCAGAGATTCACCTATTGCAAATCCTATAAAACTGGCGCCGGCATATTCACCGGGAACAAACAGTAATATTACAAGCATCATTATAAGTTCGAGAGAGATCAGAACCACACCTATACTCATTCCTGCATCTATGGGAATATTATGAAGTTTGATTGGTTTTTTCTCCAATGAAGCAAATGCCATTCTGGAGTTTGCCAGGGTATTCATTCTGATCCCAAACCAGGCAACACTATAAGATCCGAGTATTCCTACAACTGTCCAACCAAGAATCATAAGCACTCCACCTAAACCAAACCTAACATCTGAAAGCCATCCGAAGTAAAATGCAACAGCAGCACCGATAATGATAAATAAAATAAACAAAAAACGACCCTGCTGAATCAGATATGTCTTTGCAGTTTCAAATATTACCTGGGCTACATCCAGCATGGACTTGTGTGCCCTGATCTTTTTGACTTTCATGAATTGGTAAAGCCCGAAGAGAAAACCGGCAAAGGTTATAAGGAACCCCCAATAGAGAATGTTCTGGGATTTAATGTCTTCAGGGATCTTTAAATCCGCTTCACTTGCAATAGAGAATATTGGAAGTAGTAAAATTGACAATAATAAATAAATCTTTTTCATTTAATTGGTTTATTGATTGATAATTAATATAAATTTCTTTTGGCGCGCAAATTTAAAAAGTATTTTTGTAATTCAATGTATTTTAAGTAAAGATTTACCTTTTTTATTTAACAAATGATTAACAATCTACTGCCGATTGTCCTAAATTGTTGAGAAGTTTTTTATGTAAGAATAGCTATTTTCATAAATAAATTAATAATTTTGAATAGCCTAAAAAGAATTTTACTTATTTAATGAAGAAGATTAAACTTGACATAGTTGGAATGTCATACAGCCAATCGCAAAGTGGAGCTTATGCGCTAATACTTGGTGAGGTGGGTGGAGAGAGGAGATTGCCAATTATTATTGGCGGTTTTGAAGCCCAGGCAATTGCCATTGAACTGGAAAAAATGCATCCTACCCGGCCTTTGACACATGATTTATTTAAGCGATTTGCAAGTGCATATAGTATTGTTATCAAGGAGGTGCTTATTAATAAATTTTCTGAGGGTGTTTTTTATGCAGAACTGACATGCGATGATGGAAGTGAAGAAAAGATCATTGATTCCCGAACTTCAGATGCCGTTGCTCTAGCCCTGAGATTTAATTGCCCTATTTATACATATGAATCAATATTGTCTGTTGCCGGTGTTGTTATGGAGGATGAATCATCGGGAAAAGAAGTCATGGAGAGTACTGAAGAAATTGAAGAAAGTAAATATAGTCAATATTCACTAAAAGAACTGCAGAAGTTGCTGAAGAAGGCTATTGAAAATGAAGAATATGAAAAAGCTTCACTGTTAGGAGATGAGATAAAGCAAAGGGAGTAAGCTTGTAAATTTTCCCCCAACTCATTACTAATCACTAACCATTTATTAATAATATTTTATGAGTAAAAAATTGTCTATAGCTGTTTTCTTAATTCTTATTATTCTTGGAGCCCATTTTGTTCTTGGGCAGCAAACTTATGAAAATAACATTGCAAACACACAGGCTTCTGCCGAGCTTACTATTGCTCCTCAGGCTAATATTCATGGCCCAACGCTGGCTGCCACTTCAATAGTAGAGCATCAAACACGTTATTACCTGCCCTCAGATCAGGTTCGCATGCATAGTTACGGCTTTGGATTACAATCCCCTGGACTTCGGGCTCTT
>JAIOTT010000047.1 GCA_021106655.1 Bacteroidales bacterium | reverse complement strand
TTATATTTAATTGCCGAGATAGTAGTAAATTCAAGGGTTGTAGCTCGAATAAAGCTCATCGTAACTTGAAAGTGAAGTGCTCCGTAATCGGCAACTAAACATACCACAACCGTTAGCAACAATGCATGACCCGTCCTAAAAAATGTCTACACAAAATGTAGTAGATATGTATAAAAATGACCAAGTAACCAGACGTTACAGCGAAAGTTTCAAACTTAAAATTTTAGCCGAACTTAGTACCGGAAATTATTCAAAAAGACAGTTAGCTCGTATTTATGGATTGCAATCAAGTACCATCAATGAATGGATCAAGAAATACGACAGGAAAGATTTAATGAATACACGTATTATGGTAGAAACTAAAGATGAGATTAGCAGATTAAAAGCTTTACAGAAAGAGATTGAACAACTTAAGAACTTACTGATAAAGAAAGACATGGATCAGCTTGTAAGTGATTCCTACCTAGAAGTGGCCGCTAAAAACCTAGGGTATAAAGATGTTGAAGAATTAAAAAAAAACTTAAACATCAAGCACTAATGATTTCTGTTGAGAAGGTTCGTAGTGCAGGCTTTTCAAGTATTTCAGATGTATGTTCCTGTTTTGATTTAAAGCGTGATGCTTATTATAAATATCAAAAACGTTTTCTAAAGAGAGAGCTTCTTAAAGATCAGGTATTATCCCTGGTAAAAGAACGTCGTAAAGAATTGCCAAGAGAAGGGTGCAGAAAGCTTCATACTGCCCTACATGATAAGTTTGTTGAACAGGATCTAAAAGTTGGCAGAGATGCTTTATTTGACATTCTTAGAGAAAAAAATATGTTGGTTATGAGAAAAAGATCTTTTACAAAAACGACCAACTCATATCATCATTTTCATAAGTACAGAAACTTGATATACGGAATTACTCCAACAAGAAAAAATCAAATCTGGGTCTCTGATATAACCTACATCAGAACCGTAAATGGATTTTGTTATTTAGCATTAATAACTGATGTGTTTTCGAGAAAAATAGTTGGTTATGATATAAGCGACAGCCTTGAATTAGCAGGATGCCTTAGAGCTCTCAAAAAAGCTCTAAGGCGAGCCGGCAAAATCAAAGATCTTATTCATCATTCTGATAGAGGTGTGCAGTATTGCTCACATCAGTATGTAAATAAACTTAAAAAAAGAAAAATCAAAATTAGTATGACTGAAGAAAACCATTGTTATGAAAATGCTATAGCTGAACGTGTTAATGGCATTCTTAAAGATGAGTTTTTCCTGGATCAGACCTTCTTTAGTGTAGTACATGCACAAAGAGCAACAAAAAATGCAATCGATTTATATAATAACAAAAGATTACACTTATCTTTGAAATATAAAACTCCAAATATGCTATATAAAAATGTAGCTTAAATTATTGTTTAACCTGTAGCCATATTTTAGGACAAGACAGCAAGAGCTAAGTGCATAACATGAAAAATATCCTGAATAGACCATATGATTTATTAGAGAGCAAAGTTTTTCGATACTTGTTTGTTTTTGGTGGTTCAGGGTTTGCATTTATATTCTTATGGATTTTTGAGCCATATGGTTTATACAACCTCACAACAATTAATGGAAAAATTCTTGCCATTGGATTATATACTGGAATAGGATTAATCCTTATGCTAGTTTATTTTTTCCTATTGCAGAGTCTCGTTATAAAGGACTATACAGTTATTAAGACAATTGGATGGATTATATTATCTTTCCTTATTATTGGAACATCAAGTTCAATTATAAATTCATACTTATATAATAATGGTCAGTTTAATTTAAAAGGATTCTTCTATTTTCAAGGTATCATTCTTTCAATTAATATAATACCAGTTTCAATATTTGTTTTGATTCATTACAGCATTACTCTTAAAAAAAGGCTGAAAGTTGCTTCTAACATAAATTCTTCACTTGACAAAAGAGCTGAATCGAAAATAAATCATAAGCCTATTGTATTAAACTCAGAAAATAAAAAGGAAGGATTAACTATAGGAATTGATTCTCTTATTTTCATATGCTCAGTTGATAATTACATTGAGGTGTACTTTTTAGAAAATAATATTGTGAAAAAAAGGATGTTGAGATATACTCTTTCTGGAGTTGAGAAAGATAATAGAGGTATTTCTGAGATTTTCAGATGTCATAAAAGTTATATAGTTAACAAAAGGAAAATCTCATCAATTACAGGTAATGCGGCGGGATATAAATTAATCCTATTAGGATATAATACACCTATTTCTGTATCTCGAAAATGGAATAAAGATATAGCTTCGATTACCATTTGATGTATTTTCTTTCCATTGATACCAATTTCTTTCCATACGACCCATTTATTTGTAATGTAACTTAATCAATGATAATATTGCCTTCAGTATTAATTTAAAACATTATAAAAATGAAGACAATAATAATTTTAGTTGTAGCAGTTTATCAATTGTTTTTACTTAGTAGCTCTGAGGCCTGTACTACATTTGTGCTTAAAAATGATAGCCAAATTGTATACGGTAGAAATTTCGACTTTAATATTGGGAATGGATTTATTATTAGCAATCAAAAAGGAATTTCAAAATATGCATTTGTGGGTAGTGAAAAAAAACTAATGACATGGGAATCAAAGTATGGGAGTATTTCATTTAATCAATTAGGAAAAGAATTCCCATACGGAGGTATGAATGAAACGGGACTAGTTATTGCGCAAATGTATTTATCGCAAACGATTTATCCTGAGATTGATAATAGAAAAGTTATTTCCCCTCTGCAATGGATTCAATATCACCTGGATGTTTCTTCAACTGTTGAAGAAGTACTTGCGAGTGATACAATTATGCGTATTTCTAAGGAAGTCCCTGTTGGCATTCATTTTTTAGTTTGCGATTCAGAAGGTAAAACTGCAACAATTGAGTTTATTAATGGGGTAATGGTATATCATATTGACGAAAAACTACCAATCCCATTATTGACAAATAATACCTATGAAGAATCTATTTCTTATTTGAAACAGTTTGATGTTTTAGGGGGTGCAGATACTGTAAAGTGGAATAATATTTATGATATTGAGTGGACTAACGATAATACTCTTGTAGT
>JAIOTT010000417.1 GCA_021106655.1 Bacteroidales bacterium | reverse complement strand
AGTTAAGGAAGATAAGTCTAAGGCTGATGAAAAGAAAGAAGATAAGAAGGAAGAAGTTGCAGATGCAGGGCCACACGGCCATGTGGCTGTACAAGTAGCAGAGGCAGTTAAGGAAGATAAGTCTAAGGCTGATGAAAAGAAAGAAGATAAGAAGGAAGAAGTTGCAGATGAAGGGCGACACGGCCATGAGGCTGTACCAGTAGCAGAGGCAGTAGAGGAAGATAAGGCTAAGGCTGAGGAAAAGAAAGAAGATAAGAAGGAAGAAGTTGCAGATGCAGGGCCACACGGCCATGTGGCTGTACCAGTAGCAGAATCAGTTAAGAAAGATAAGGCTAAGGCTGAGGAGAAGAAGGAAGAAGAAATGGCAGCGGCAGAAGCAGTGGCAGATAAGGTTGAAGAAAAGAAGGAAGAAGAAGTGGCAGTGGCAGAAGCAGTGGCAGTTAAGGTTGAAGAAAAGAAGGATGAGAAAGTAGCAGAAGTTATTATTGAGCATGAAAAAAATATTCCCGGAGAATTTGACTGGGACTCTATTGGTAAAAAACAGGATGCTTATACAGATGCTGAAAGAAAAAAATTAGAGGAAGTATACGACAAAACACTCAGCCAGATTGTTGAGCACGAGGTGTTAGATGGAACTGTTGTTGCTATGAATAATCGTGAGGTCGTTGTGAATATTGGTTTTAAATCTGATGGAGTAATACCATTATCAGAGTTACGATATAATCCTGATCTTAAACCGGGAGATGAGGTTGAAGTTTACGTGGAAAGTCAGGAAGATACTTCTGGTCAGCTTATCCTTTCGCATAAGAAGGCAAGGATACTTAGATCATGGGAGAGAATAAACAAAGCTCATGAAAATGACGAGATAATAAATGGTTATGTTAAATGCCGTACTAAAGGAGGCTTAATAGTTGATGTATTTGGCATTGAAGCCTTTTTACCCGGTTCACAAATTGATGTGAAACCTATTCGTGATTATGATATTTTTGTTGATAAAACAATGGAGTTTAAAGTTGTTAAGATCAATCACGAATATAAAAATGTTGTGGTTTCACATAAGGCTCTTATTGAAGATGAGCTTGAACAACAGAGAGCAGAGATTATAGCAAAACTTGAAAAAGGTCAGGTTCTTGAAGGAACAGTTAAGAATATTACTTCTTATGGTGTATTTATTGATCTTGGAGGAGTTGATGGTTTAATTCATATTACTGATCTTTCATGGGGAAGGATCAATCATCCTGAAGAAATTGTTAAGCTGGATGAAAAGATCAAAGTTGTTATACTTGACTTTGATGAAAATAAAAAACGTATTGCGCTTGGCCTCAAACAGCTAACACCACATCCATGGGATGCACTGGATAAAAACCTTAAAATTGGTGATAAAGTAAAAGGTAAGGTTGTTGTAATTGCTGATTATGGTGCTTTTATTGAAATTGCAACAGGTGTTGAAGGACTTATTCACGTTTCTGAAATGTCGTGGTCACAACACTTAAGAACAGCACAGGATTTCCTTAAGGTTGGAAATGAAGTGGATGCTGTTATTCTTACACTCGACAGGGAAGAAAGGAAGATGTCACTGGGTATTAAACAACTTATTCCTGATCCATGGGCAAATATTATGGAAAAATATCCAATTAATTCTAAACATACTGCCACTGTGCGTAATTTCACAAACTTTGGAATTTTTGTTGAATTAGAAGAAGGTGTTGATGGCTTGATACATATTTCAGATCTTTCATGGTCGAAGAAAATCAAACATCCTGCCGAATTTACGAAAATTGATGCAAATATTGAAGTCGTAGTCCTTGATGTTGATGTGGATAACAGAAGACTCAGTCTTGGTCATAAACAGCTTGAAGAAAATCCATGGGATGTATTTGAAACAGTCTTTATTGTTGGTTCTGTGCACAAAGGAACAGTCATTAATGTAATGGATAAGGGTGCAATTATTGCATTGCCATATGGAGTTGAAGGTTTTGCACCTGCACGTCATCTTATAACAGAAACAGGTAAAAAAGCAATATTTGATGAGACTCTGGAATTTAAAGTTATTGAGTTCTCAAAAGATAATAAGAAGATCATTGTATCTCACTCCCGAATATTCCAGGATGTTCAGGCAGCCGAAAAAGCTTCTGAATATGCAAAGAATCAGGAAACTGAGAAAATTACAAAAAAAAGTATAAAGAAGGTTAAGGAAAGTATCGAAAAAACTACCCTTGGTGACCTTGAGGCCCTGGCTACACTTAAAACCAATCTCGAAGCCTCAGAGAAAAAACAAAAACAGGCAAAAGCTGCGAAAAAGGCAGAAGAGATTGAGGATATCGCTAAAGAGAAAGAAGTAAAGGAAAAGAAAGAAGCGAAAAAAGTGAAAGGTGACGCAAAGGATGAATAGCCTATCTTAAATATTTTTAAAATCCCTCCTATGAGGGATTTTTTTTTGCCTGTATTTTGCATATAATAATTATAAGAAAAGTATTATTTGTACTTTTGAAAGCAATAGAACTTTTGAAGAATGATAATTATCGCAGATGCCGGATCTACTAAAACCGATTGGAGTTTGATTGATAACACCAATAGGGTTGTTTCTTTTCAGACGCAGGGTTTTAATCCATATTTTAATAACACTGAAACTATTATATCAGGATTGAAGAAAGACTTTCCGGATGATATAGATTATTCTCTGATAAAATATGTGTATTATTATGGTGCCGGTTGCTCAACGGAGAAAAATTGTGATATAATCAACCAGGTTCTAAATAATATCTTTTCAAATTCTGTTCTTTTTGTTAGTGATGATCTCCTCGGAGCAGCCAGAAGTCTGTTCGGAAATCAGGAAGGGATTGCATGTATTCTTGGAACCGGATCAAACTCGGGTTATTATGATGGTAAAAATATTATTAAGAGACTTCCCTCTTTTGGCTATTTGTTTGGCGATGAAGGAAGTGGAGCTCATCTTGGAAAAATGTTGATTCAGGATTATCTTAGTGAAGGCATACCAGAGCTGATAAAAGAATTATTTGATAAAAAATATAACTACTCGTTAGGGGATATTTTGGAGGGAGTTTATAAAAATTCTTATCCAAATCGTTTTCTTGCGTCATTTACAAGTTTTTTGTCAGAGAATATTTCTATCCCTTATATTGAACAACTTGTTAAAACCTCCTTTAGCGAATTTTTTGAAAAGAGCTTAAAAAAATACTCCTCATTTGATACACCTGAATTAGCTTGTGTTGGGTCAGTAGCTTATTATTTTAGGAAAATTTTTCAGGAGATTGCTGAGGCAAATAATGTAAACGTAATAAGGTTTTCAAAAACACCGGTCAGGGGATTGATAAGATACCATTGTAATATTGAAGTTTAATAAGATTCAGAAGAAATGAACAGAGTATGTAACTTCGCGTACCAACAGGTGCACAATCATGTTAAAAGTATAAATATGAAAAAAATCAGTATTGTAATTTCGATCTCCATTCTTCTGTTTTTTGTAAACAATAATCTCTTTGCTCAGTGTTGTGACTATACATATCAGCAGCAAGTTGAACCCATAACCTCAGCGGCTACTTTCGGTGTTGCACTCGGCGATTTCGATGACGATGGAGATCAGGATGCAGTAACGATTTCCGCCTATTACGGAGTAGATGTGTATTTCAATGACGGTAGCGGAACCTTCACATTAAATGCTCAGTATGCAACCGGGACTAATGGTGATTTTTATGGTGTTCATGTTTGTGATGTAGATGCAGATGGAGACGAAGATATTATCGCCATCCCTTTTTATTCCTCAGCACGCCTCACAATTTTGAAAAACAATGGCACAGGTTTGTTTACGGCAAGTACTGTTTCTTCAAATATTGCCACGTATAATGCTGCAATTGGAGACGTTGATGGGGATAATGATATTGATGTTTTTCTCCCAAGCTCGAGCGGAACTTCAGGTAAAGTATTTAAAAATAATGGCACAGGGGTTTATACTCTTTTTCAAACAGTAACCGGTGCACGTGGACATGATGCAGAGTTGGGGGATTTAGATGGAGACGGAGATCTGGATGCTTTTGTTGTTAGTAATAGCTCCTATGGAAATACCATATTCTTAAATGACAGCACAGGTAATTTTACACAATTTGGTTTAGCTTTTAGCTCTAATGGAAGCAATGTGGATTTAGGTGATCTTGATGGAGATGGTGACCTTGACGCATGGATAGGAAGATCTAATGATAGTTCTGAAATATGGCTAAATGATGGAAGTGCTACTTTTACGCTTCATAGTACTATCGGAACCGGATCATACTGCAAAGCTGTTAACTTATATGATTTTGATGGAGATGGTGACCTCGATGTATTTTTAGGCTTCTACAGCTCTAACCCGCAAGTATGGAACCATAAGGACAACATGATGTTCTCTTTGTGTTATCAGGCCCCGGTCGGTTCAAGTTCACATGGTCAGGCAGTTGGATTTATCAATAATGATAATAGCATTGACTTTTATTCAGGGTATTTTAGCAATAATGATGGTGATTATGTCTTTCTGAATGTCGGACCGAGTATCGAATACGCAAATAGCCCTTTCTGTCCGTATGTCACAAATCCGCAAAATGTTACTTTGTCAGGAACCACTGGAGGAGTCTTCTTTTCAAGCCCTGCAGGACTGGATATTGATAGCTTAAGTGGAGCAGTAATACCGGTAACAAGTATTGCCGGAACATACTTAGTAGATTATATTATTAGTGGCTGTACTGCCAGCACTACTGTCGTAATCAAATCCTTAGATATGAGCACTATTGTCAGTGGGACAACTATCACTGCTAATCAAGACTCCGCAACATATCAATGGGTTGATTGCAATAATTCATTTATGCCTATCTCAGGTGAAACCGGTCAAAGCTATATTGCAAGCACCTCTGGTGATTATGCTGTTATCATTACTTATGATGGATGCACTGATACATCGGCATGTGTAAATATTGTCACAAGCAACTTATATGAAATTACTGAAGAATACAGTATTGTTGTTTATCCAAACCCTGCTAACAGTTACATCAATGTGAAAACAGACATCAGTATTATAGGTACTTCATATACAATATACGATCAGGTTGGTAAAGCAGTATTAAGTGGTAAATTGAACAAAGAGATCTCTATGATTGAATTAGGGAATTTATCACCGGGAATTTATACACTCCGAATTGGCAAAAATACAAAACAGGCATTTAAAGTGATAAAAGAATAAAACTAATCTATTAAGATCTTTTTATAAATTAAAACTTAGAAGATGAAAAAAATTGTAGTTGTGTTGTTTAGCATATTAGTATTTTGGGGTTGCAATGAACCTAAAAAAATCAGCGAACAGGAAATATCTGCTATTAAAGATAAAGTAGATACTTTACTTACTAATTGGCACAAAGCAGCTGCTGATGCTGATTTTGAGAATTACTTTGGTGTAATAGACAGTGTCTCAGTTATCATCGGTACAGATGCTTCAGAATATTGGACAAAAAAACAATTTGCCATATTTTGCAAGCCAGAGTTTGATGAAGGCAAAGCTTGGGATTTTAAAACTATTGAGCGAAATGTGTATGTAAGTAATACGGCTGATGTAGTATGGTTTAACGAATTGCTGGATACATGGATGGGTCCATGCAGGGGATCAGGAGTAATGGCAAAAATTAATGATGATTGGAAAATCAAGCAGTATATATTTTCAGTTACTATTCCGAATGAAGATATACTCGAAGTAATAAAAGTGAAATTCAAAAGCGATTCTGTTTTAATGTCGAAGTTTAATACTAGTAAGATAAAATAGCTAAAGCGGAGTTAAAAGCTCCGCTCAACAAGGTTAATTGGGAAAGTTTGCCGTTCTAAAAATATTTAAGAGCCTATGTAACAAAGTAGAATTAGTAACCTGTTATCTATTTGACCTCAGTCAATTTCTGTTCTTTGTATTAGCAATATTGCTTATTGAATTGATAAAATCTGAAATTATGGAAAAATTGAAAATAATTATTCGTGAAGCAACCCTCGTGTGAAGAATGGAGCCTTTGCTTTGGAATATTAGTAACTGATGAAAATTAAACTTTATTATGACTGAGGGTTAAGGGGGTTCGAGTCCCCCGCTTCACACCATTTGAATAAAAAACTATGCGCAATGATGTATATGAAAAATAAGCGAAATAGTAGTAGTCTCAAGGTTTATAGCTCGCGTGAATTTCCTTGCAAGTAGGGAAATTACTGCTTCGAAATCTCTTATTGGGTATAGCCAAAACCTTAGTGGTATGCTGAAAAAACATACATAGAATGATAAATTTGCAATAAGAAAATATTGAAATGTAATGCCAACATACAGGCAAACTCAAAAAAAACCAAAGAGCTATTTTTTAGGCAATGCTCACACAGAACAATAAACTGAATAAGGAATAAAGAGATTAAATGAATTTAGATACAAGTACATTACAACCGATAATTAACTTCATCTGGACTGTTGCCGATGATGTGCTGATTAATAAATACCTTGAAACCCAATATCAAGATGTGATTTTGCCAATGACAGTGTTGAGAAGACTGGATTTGGCATTAGAGCATACAAAGGAGAAAGTTTTAAAAACTCACGAACAGTTTAAAGGGAAAATCGACAACCTTTCCGGACTACTGACCAGCAAAGAACACGGTTCGGGTCTGGAGTTTTACAACACTTCACCTTATACAATGAAAAAATTGTTGGACGACCCGAAAAATATTAACAGTAACTTTCTGGATTACCTAAACGGATTCTCGGAAAATGTGCAAGACATTATCCGAAAATTTAAGTTCCGTAACCAATTAGTAACATTTGAAGAGACAGGAATTACCTTTTCGCTGATTGAGAAATTTTGTAACCCAAAGGTTGAATTACGACCGGAGAAGATTTCTCCAATGGCGATGGGTTATATGTTTGAGGACTTAATCCGCAGATTTAACGAAAAAACAAACGCTGCTGCCGGGCGACACTTTACGCCACGTGAGATTATTGAACTAATGACACATTTGGTGTATCTGCCGGTGAAAGACAAAATACAACAAGGTACTTATTTGGTGTACGACCCTTGTGCCGGTTCGGGTGCTATGCTTACGCAATCAAAAAAATATGCAACCAACCCTGATGGTGAAATAAAATCGAAAGCTACATTTCATTTGTACGGACAAGAAAATACCGGCGAAATGTATGCGGTTTGTAAATCGGATATGTTGCTAAAAGGAGAAGACCCCGACAAAATTAAGTATGGCTCTACTTTGAGCGAATATGGCTTTGATTCCAACTTGAAGTATAACTTTATGCTTACTAATCCGCCTTACGGTACCAGCTGGAAACAAGATCAGGAAAACTTAAATGTAGGTACAGCAAAAAAGATAGAGATTAACGACAGCCGTTTTAATTTAGAAATAAAAAACTTTAAAGGAGAAAAAGAGAAACAATGTTTGACTTCTCGTAGCAATGACGGACAGTTAATGTTTATGCTACACATGCTTTCAAAAATGAAAGACCCAAAAGATGGCGGAAGCCGTATCGCTTCTATTCAAAATGGCTCTGCATTATTCACAGGCGATGCTGGAAGTGGCGAAAGTGGGATAAGACAATACATCTTAGAAAACGATTTATTGGAGTGCATTATGCAGCTACCAAATGATATGTTTTATAATACTGGTATTGCAACTTATGTATGGATAATAAGCAATGTGAAAGAAGAAAAACGAAAAGGTAAAGTACAGTTGATTAATGCTTCCTCGAAAGATTTTTATAAGAAAAGAAGAAAACCATTAGGTAGCAAGAGAAATGAATTAGCACCTAATCATATCTTTAAAGTTCAAAATCTGTATTTCGATTTTAAGGAAAATGAATATTCTAAAATATTTGAAACAGAAGACTTTGGGTTT